>JAQWFD010000027.1 GCA_028704555.1 Desulfobacterales bacterium | reverse complement strand
GTTCAGCTTGCGGGCAAATCCGTCCGAGGTTGTATTGCCTGCATGAAATGCTTTGAGACAAAAAACCAGCGCTGCGTCATGAAGGAAAATGAGGCGATCAACGACTGCATTCAAAAAATGGTTGCCGCCGACGGCATCATCCTGGCCTCCCCCACCTATTTTGCGAATGTGAGCACCGAGCTTAAAGCCCTGATCGATGTGGCCGGCATGGTCGGCCTTGCCAACGATTACCTTTATAAACGCAAAGCCGGAGCGGGCATTGTGGCCGTGCGACGGGGCGGAGCCATCCACGCGTTTGATGCGATCAATCACTTCTTTTTCATCGAACAGATGATCGTGCCGGGCTCTTCCTACTGGAACATCGGCTATGGCCTGGACAAGGGTGATGTGGAAAAGGATGAGGAAGGGCTTCTGACCATGAAGGTTTTGGGACAGAATATGGCGTGGCTGATGGGAAAGATTAAGGGATAAAGGCCAGAGGACAGAAGTCAGAGGACAGAGAACAGATGACTCACGACTCACGACCTGACTCGAAAGGACCCTGCATGACCGGTAAAAAAATGGAAAGTTCCCTGTTTCGCGGACTGCTTCAGTCGGAAGACGGGATCATCACCGAGGTGATCGACTCCAATTCCAGGAGCATCACCTTTCAGACCGCCTTCCGGCTGACGGAGCTGCTGTCCGATCGGCTCCGGGAGCAGCCGGAAAACCTCATTTTCAGCGAGCGGTCCAGAATTGCCCGGCTCGGCGTTCAGATTAACTGCCAGCCGCCGCATGCCGGCTCTCTGGCAGGTGACATGGCATCGCTGACGCTCACCGCGACAGCCGTCATTCCGGGGTATCCGGGGCTCAATGAACTCAGAAAGTTTTTCACGCCGGGGCTGGCCGTGGGGCGTCTGGTATTCTGCAATCCGGATGCGCTGCTGACCTCGGATGAAGTGATCGACGCCATCAACCGGTCCGAGCTCAAGCTTCCGGCCTCGACCACCATATCCAGCGACGGCAGGATTTTGATTGCCCCGCACCCGGCCATCTGCAAACTCCGGGAGCCTCTGGGCAAGGAAATTCTGGAACGAATCCTGTTCAGGGAAAACGGCCGGGAAATCCTCAACCGGTTCCAGGCCCGGGAAACCGTATCGGCCGTGATCATTCCACCCGGTCAGGGGGTGATCACCACCTGTTCGATGTATTTAAACGACCATTATGTGGTGCTTCAAAGCGGATTTGAATTCGGAGAGCATCTGTCGGCTACCATCCTGGACCCCATCAAAACCCGCGGAATCCGGATCTATCTGGAAATTGTCAACAGCAGCCGGCATCCGATTGTCAATCCCCTGATTTCAGCAAAAATTTACCGGGCCACTCGCCCCGGGACGGCAAAACTTCCGACAGCCATTCAGCCTCCGGGCATCCGGTATTCCTTTGAAGAAATGCGGTGGCTGGAAAACCGGATGGACCACAGCGGATCTTCCACCTGCCATTATCTGAGAAAACCGGCCGCCGTGATCCATGATGAACCCAAAGCGCTGGCCAGCGCCCGGATATTTGGAAACGGCCCGGAGAGCCCGTGCGGGATTCCCCAGCCAGTCTGCGCGGTCGAACGGCGCAAGTTCACCCGGCGAAGCGACTGTCCGCATATCTATGCCACCTCAAAAATTTCAGAAACGATCGAAAGCATACCGGTCACGCTGGCGATCAAGTATTTCCCCAATCTGATCGAACACCGGGACATCATCAACCTGGCCAGCAACGGCCACAGCCTGATCGATTCATTTTATTTTTTCGAACCTTCCTGCGAACACGGTCAGTTTCTGTCACAGAACGACCACAGCCGCCTTCAGGATTACCACGATTTCGGCGTTGACGTTTACTGGGTCTCCCGGCTCAACAACCGGCTGATGGTTCACACCATGCGGGACGGCAAAGGCTATTTTGTGGTGCCGGAACGGCTGGCCGAGTTTCACAAATCCATGCTGTTCGCCTTTTACGGCTCGAACAAGCCCCTGTCGGAAAAAGGTGTGGAATGTGTCGACCGTCTTATCCGGGCGCTGATCGATTTCTGGGAAAAAAATATCGGCATTGTCACTGGCGGGGGAAGCGGGGTCATGGAACATGCCAACACCCTGGCACGAAAACACGGCATCCTGTCCGGAGCCAACTACCTGGACATCACGGATCAGCCCATGACCACCGATGTGGACTTTTGCCAGGTGTTTCAGGCCACCTGCCGCCACAGCCGGCAGAAGTGGTTTGAAGTGGCCTCGTTTCCGATTTTCAACATCGGGGGGCTGGGCACCCTGGAGGAACTGGGCATCACGCTGTGCAACATGAAGCTGTCGATCATGGACCCGGTGCCGCTGATTTTGTTTGATACCGAAGGCAACGGAAGCTTCTGGCAGGGAATGGAAACTCAGATCGATGAAATGATCCGCCGAAACCGCGCACCGGCATGGATCCGGGACAACCTGGTAATCACCGATGATCCGGATGTGGTCATCCAGGCCTACCGGAGCCGGCTTCAGCTGTTTTGAAGAAAAAGAGGACTGGGGACTGAGTGCTGAGGGTTGAGGACTGAGGGTAAGAAGTATGCAGTATGGAGGGTGCAGGGTGTAGGGAAATGACTATCCTCCCCCCAGAATCTCTCCGGCCTCTTCGATCAACCGCTTTCGGTGGGCATCGGAAATCCAGCTGTTGCGGGAGATTCTGAGGAGGGTCATAGCCTCGTAAAAGGGGACTCTGCGGGTAACGGCGGAAAATACGCAGTCAGGGTCGGAAAATTGGCCGGCGTACGTCTGCAGAACGTGGCGGATGAACGGCACTGCTTTTTCCGAGTCCCCGGCGTATTGCATAAAAAAATGTCTGAGTTCACCGGCCAGCCTTCCGAGATCAAACACAGGGTCATCGGCTTTCACGTTTTCCAGATCAAAGGTCATCACCCCCGGGCTGTCCCCGAAAAGGATATTGGCCGGGGTGATATCGCCGTGAACCAGAACCTGGCGGTCCGCGCTCATGAACGCTTTACCCAGCCACCGGTCCCTGGCGCTCAAAAAATTGCGGTACGGGTCCTCATCGATATGTTTCCAGTCTCTGAGCTGCCTGATTACTTTTTTAAAATAGGATGCGGTTTGGGCCATATCAACCGGATGCTTGTTCATGCTTCGTTGGTGCAACGCCGCCAGAAACCAGGCAAGATCGGCCAGTTTTTCTAACAGGTCGCCCGGATTTTGTTTGCCGATGGCATCCAGAATCACATGGGTCAGGGCCTGCCCGTTTAAAAATTCTTCCACCAGCACACAGTTGATCCGGGCATTGCAGCCCAGCGGCCGGGCCACATAATGAGGATACCGGTCAAATCCCAGCATGCGGAACTGATTCAGGTGATGATGCTCCCGCTCCATGTGACGAACGGCCGATTCAAACGAGCGGCCGGGATCACCCCCGAAAAATTTCCCGATAATCCGGGCATTGCGCGCCCGGTCTTCATACAGGTACACCCGCCGGGACAACGGCATCCGGTAAACCTCAAAATCAGGCGCAACCACCGTGCCATCCGATCCATTGGCCCCATCTACCAGCGGCAGGATATCATCACACAGATACGCCCACATCGGATCCTTCGGGGATAGCCGGCCCAGATACGTCATTCCCCGATCATCTTTATCAGAACCCGTTTTTTCCGTCGTCCGTCAAACTCCCCGTAAAAAATCTGCTCCCAGGTGCCAAAATCCAGTTTTCCTTCGGTGATGGCCACCACCACCTCACGGCCCATGATCTGGCGCTTCATGTGCGCATCGGCATTGTCCTCTCCGACATTATGGCGGTACTGGGCAACCGGCTCATGCGGGGCAAGCTTTTCCAGCCACACATCATAATCATAATGCAGCCCGGTTTCATCGTCATTGATAAACACCGATGCTGTAATGTGCATGGCGTTGACCAGGACAAAACCCTCCTGAATACCGCTTTCCTTCAAAGCCTGTTCCACCTGGGGAGTAATATTGATAAACGCCCGGCGTGTGGGCACATTAAACAGCAGTTCCTTCCGAAAACTTTTCATCATCCTCCTCCGTCCCTATGGAAGCTAATAACTGGTACTTATTGCCCCTCTGGCCCTCGACGCTCGACCCGTCCCTACATCCGTTTAAGCAGCTGATTCGCCGCGGTCAGCATCGGGTCCCATACCGGCCCGAAGGGCGGGGCATAGGCCAGATCCGACTGGCTGAAATGCTCCACGGTCATCTTTCCGTGAAGCGCCACGGCCGGCGCATTGATGCGGGCCGCGACCCCTTCCCGGCCCACCATCTGAACCCCGAGAAGCCGGCCGGAGGTCTTATCACCCACCATATGCACCCACAGATCCGATGAGCCCGGATGGGCATGGGCCCGCGACCGGGTCTTGATGGTCACCCCGACCGGATCAAAACCGGCTTTTTCCGCCTGGCCCAGATTCAGGCCGGTCCGCGCCACCTCAAGGCCGAACACCTTAAATACGCCGGTACCGGCCACCCCGTGAAGCTTCACGGTTTTGCCGCATACATTGTCGGCAACAGCCCATCCGGCCCGGTTGGCCCTCAGGGCCAGCGGAATCCACGTTCGCTTTCCGGTCACCTCGTGAAAGGCATCGGCGCAGTCTCCTGCCGCATAGATGTACGGATCGGATGTCTTCAGAGACGGGTCCACCCCGATGGCCTGCTCCACGCTCAGATTGAGTCCGGCATCGGCCGCCAGCGAGCTGTTGGGAGTCACCCCAATGGCAACCAGCACCATATCCGCATCCAGCGTGAGGTCATCACATATCACCTTCAGCCCGGTACCGGCGGATTCAATGCGCCGGACCGGGTGCCCGGGATACAGCTGAACCCCCATGGCCTGCACCTCGTCCTGAACGGCCCGGGCCAGATCCTCCACCATCCAGGGCAGCAGGCCCTTTCGGGATTTGACCATTGCCAGGTCAATATCAAGCGCCCGGAGCGCCTCGCACATTTCAAGGGCGATATACCCCATTCCGATGATAACGGCTTTTTTGACCTGGTTCTTTTTTAAATACACCTTGATTTTTCTGCCATGCTCCAGACTTTTGAGCACCATGACTCCCGGCAGATCAAATCCCGGCAGATCCGGCACCATCGGGGAGGCACCGGTGGCAATCAACAGCTGATCATAGAAAAACTGAAACGGATCTCCGGCCAGCGTCGTGCCCCTGACGATTTTGTTCTGCGGGTCAATCCGGTCCACCTGATGGCCGGTCAGCACATGGATGCCCTGTTTATCCTGAAACTCTTTTGCCGGCCGGACCACGAGGTCCTCGATCTCCCGGTCGGAATCCGAAATGTTATAGGGCATTCCGCAGGCGCTGTAGGACACATCCATGGATTTTTCCAGAACGATTACCGAAGTTTGCGGACAGATGCGTTTTACTCTGCTGGCAGCGCTCATGCCAGCGGCATCTCCTCCGATCACAACAAAGTCCATCAGCCATGCTCCTTTTCCAGAGGGTAAATGCAATATTGTATTTCCGACGATAAATGTATAATATAGGCTGTTTCAGGTTAACGGCATTGCAACCTTGTCAGAGACGATAACAATTCAGACCCATCATCACCCGGTTGTTTCCGCCCGTTACCATTTCAAATTGACATGATGACATTTATCTCTGCCGTAAGATCAAATTATAATAAAATCGTAGTTTAAATACACAGTTTTTTCAATGACTATATCTAACAAGACATCTACAGACAAACACCCCCGACGCATGATCCGGGAAATCGAATCGCTTCTTTCCCGGGCCATGGCCCGGGACCGGCTCATCATTCGAAACAAACTGGGACGAATCCAATCGTCCGTCTCCGGAACGCCTCCGGCTGACGGACGGAAAAACAGCGACCCGGCTCAAACGCTTTACCGGCTCAGAAAACAGCTTGACAGCTCCATCCTCAGACGGCGGCTGAGAATTGAAAACCGGCCAAAGCCTTCGGATTGTCCGGACCTTCCGATCTCTGCCCGGAAAGAGGAAATCATCGAGGCCATCAAAACGCACCAGGTGGTGATCATTTCCGGTGAGACCGGTTCCGGCAAAACCACCCAGCTGCCTAAATTCTGCCTTGAGGCCGGAAGAGGCATTGACGGGCTCATCGGATGTACCCAGCCCCGCCGGATTGCCGCCTCCAGTGTGGCACGGCGCATCGCCGAGGAGCTCGGCGAAGAGATCGGGCGGTCCGTGGGCTACAAAATCCGTTTCCAGGACCAGACCGGGCCGAATGCCTATATAAAAATCATGACCGACGGCATTCTGCTGGCCGAAACCCAGGGCGATCCCCGGCTCAGCCAGTACGACACCCTCATTGTGGATGAGGCCCATGAACGAAGCCTGAATATCGATTTTATCCTGGGCATCCTGAAACAGCTGCTGGCAAAGCGCAAAGACCTGAAACTGATCATCACTTCGGCGACCATCGACACGGAAAAATTCTCCAGCCATTTTGACAAAGCCCCGATCATTGAAGTGTCCGGGCGCATGTACCCGGTAGATGTCCGGTATACGGACCGGCAGGACCCGTCGAATGAGTCCGGTGAATCCGCTGAGCTCAGCTATGTGGACAGGGCCGTTCAGGCAGTTGCGGAAATTGCGGCCCGGCACCCGTTTGGCGATATCCTGATCTTCATGCCGACCGAACAGGACATCCGGGAAACCTGCGAACTGCTCGAGGGCGCAAATTTCAGAGGAGTCACGGTTCTTCCACTGTTTTCGAGGCTTTCCGCCGCTGAACAGGGAAAAATTTTCGGCAGTTCGGCCGGCCGAAAAATCATCGTCGCCACCAACATCGCCGAAACCTCCATCACCATACCGGGCATCAAATACGTGATTGATACGGGCCTTGCCCGTATTTCCCAGTATTCTCCCGTGACCCGTACCATCTCTCTTCCGGTAGCCCCCATCGCCAGGAGCAGCGCGGATCAGCGGATGGGCCGCTGCGGCAGGGTTGAAAACGGTATCTGTATCCGCCTGTATCCGGAAGAAGACTATTTGTCCCGGCCGCAGTACACGCCCCCTGAAATCCTGAGAACCAATCTGGCGGATGTCATCCTGAGGATGATTTCACTCAAACTGGGGGATATCAGCCAGTTTCCCTTTATTGACGGCCCGTCTTTTAAACATATCCACGACGGGTTTGATCTTCTCACCGAACTGGGCGCCATCTGCCTTGAGGACAACCGCCGGAAATCAGACAAAAACCAGTACCGGCTCACCGCCAATGGCCGGATCATGGCCAGACTGCCCATCGACCCGCGGCTGTCGCGGATGCTGATCGAAGCCCATGCCCGAGATTGCGTAAAAGAGACCGCCGTCATCGCATCGGCCCTGAGCATCCAGGACCCGAGGGAACGGCCGGCAGAAAATGAACAGAAAGCGGATCAGATGCATGCCCGGTTTAAAGATCCGGCATCGGATTTCATCAGCCTGCTCAACATCTGGAACGTCTATCACGACACCCGAAAAGACGCCGGCAGCACCCACCAGATGAAAAAATTCTGCAAGACCCATTTTCTGTCTTTCCGTCGGATGCGGGAATGGCGGGATGTTCACGCCCAGATCATGGAAATTATAGAAGAGCTTGAACCGGTAGCCGCTGCGGATGCCGTTGTCCGCCCGGCCGCATCATCGAAGGCCGATACGTTCAGCCCGCTGTACGAGGCGATTCACCTGTCGATTTTAAGCGGATTTCTCTCCAACATCGCCCTGAAAAAAGACAAGAACATCTACCAGGCGACAAAGGGAAAGCAGGTGATGATCTTTCCGGGCTCGGGCCTTTTTAACAAGGCCGGCACATGGATCATGGCCGCTGAAATGGTGGAAACCTCCCGGGTTTTTGCCCGAACCGTCGCCAATATCGACAGCAGCTGGATTCAGCAGATAGGAAAAGACCTGTGCCATTTCACATACCTGGAGCCGCACTGGGAACGAACCCGCGGGGAAGTGGTGGCACTGGAGCAGGTCCGTCTCTACGGGCTGATCATCTCGTCCGACCGCCGCATATCGTACGGCAGAATCAATCCGGATCAGGCCAATGACCTGTTTATCACCAGCGCACTGATCGAGGCTGATGTTCAAAAGCCCTTTGCCTTCATGAGGCATAACCAAAGTCATATCGACGACATCACCGACATGGAAAACCGGATCCGGCGGCGCGAGCTGCTGATCAATGAAGCGCAGCTGTTCCAATATTACAAGGAAAAGCTACCGGGGGTTTATGATATCCGTTCGCTTCAGAAACTGATCCGGCAAAATGGCGGGGACAATTTTTTAAGGCTGACCCGAGACGATCTGCTGCGCCTCCGGCCCGACGAGGACGAGCTGGCCCAGTATCCGGATCACATTGATCTGGGCGCCGGAACCTTTCGCTGTTCATATCAGTTTGATCCGGGAAACGCGGCTGACGGGGTTACGGTCAGCATTCCCTCATCGTCCGCCGCATCGGTCCGCACAGAGGCCATAGACTGGCTGGTTCCGGGGCTGTTGAAGGAAAAAATCATCGCCCTGATCAAAATTCTCCCCAAGTCCTACCGAAAGCAGCTGGTTCCGGTATCCGATACCGTCGATATCATCATGAAAGAAATGCCCCGGGGCAAGCAGCCGCTGGTCACGGCCCTGTGCCGGTTTATTCACAGCCGGTTCAAGGTGGACATACCGGCATCGGAATGGGACCGGGAAACGGTCCCCGATCTTCTGAAAATGCGGATCGCCGTTACCGGACCCGACGGTAAAGAGCTCCGGTCCGGCAGGGACACATCCATTTTACAGGATGCGATTGGCCCCGGCCCCTCGCCTCAGCTGCTGGAGGCCGAAAAAGAAAAATGGGAAAGATCCGGCATTACGGACTGGGATTTCGGCGATCTGCCTGAATGCATCCATATAAAATCGGGCACCGATACGACATGGGACGTGTTCCCTGCGCTGGTGCATCATAACGGCGGCATTGACCTGCAACTTTTGAACAATAGAACCGAGGCAGTCGCAAACCACAAAAAAGGCGTGGCCGCGCTGTATTGCATTCATCTGGCAAAAGAATTAAAGTTTTTGAAAAAGCAGCTGGCCTTTCCCGACTATTTCAGGACCGAGACTGCCTGGTTCGGAGGACCGGCCGCCTTTGGTAACCAGCTGTATGACACGGTGGTCAGCAAATTTTTCGCCCGGAACATCCGCACCCGGGATGCGTTTTTCGCCTATGCCGAATCGGCCGCTGCAACCCTCCTGGCAGACGGACAGAAAAAACGGGAACATGTCCTTGAAGTGATCAGCGCCTATCATCAGACCCGGTCGGCCATCTACGATCTGGAACGGACAAACCGTTTCAATTCAACCCTCATGAGTTTTTTCGACTTTCTCAGACAGGAGCTTGACCGGCTGGTTCCGACTCATTTTACCAGACTTTACGAAAATGACCGGATGCCTCACATCGTCCGGTACCTGAAAGCCATGGAAATCCGGGCAGCCCGATGCCTGCTGGATTTCAAGAAAGATCAGGCCCGGTCCGCAGAAGTAAAGCGCTGGACCGACAGTCTGGATGAATTAATCGCGGGTCTTACGCCTTCCACATCAGATGAAAAACGAAATCAAATCGAAGCCTTTCACTGGATGATCGAAGAATATAAAATATCGGTGTTTGCCCAGGAAATCAAAACCGATGGCCCGATATCAAAAAAACGGCTTGAAAAAAAACTGGGGGAGATCCGGCGGATGATTTGATGAGTCGGGAGTCAAGAGTCGGGAGTCGTCAGTTCCCCACACCCCACACCCCACACCCTTAAAAGGTATACCCGATCGAAAAATGAAGCCGGCCGGCGCTCTCATTTTCCTGACGGTCCAGTTTAACACTGTAGAGAAAGCCCATGGCACCGATGGGGGTGATGTATCTCAATCCCAGGCCCACGGAGCTGCGGATGGTTTCGGCGGTAATGTCACTGAACTGGTCACTGACCGTTCCGGCATCACAAAAGAGGGTAAATTCGAAATTTTTCCCCAGATCGATTCTGGCCTCCAGACTTTCGGCGATTGACACCCGCCCGCCCAGCGAACTTCCCTCCGAATCAACGCGAAGCATATTTTCCTTAAACCCGCGAACATCCTGAGTGCCCCCCAGATAAAAAAGCTGATCGTCCGGCACCTGGTCAGATCCGCCAAACGGTTCAATATATCCGCCCCGGTTAAGCCACGCAAAGGTCAGCCGCTGAAATGGGCTCCAGTAAAGCCGGATATCCAGCCGGGACCGGGTAAAATCATCGATCTCGCTTTCAATGCCCTTGGACACATCCACCGACAGGGACGAATAGATCCCCTTTTTCGGCCGGACAAATGAATCCCTGGAATCATAGCGGATGGACGGGGTTACCGTAAACACCTGACGTTTTTCATACTGCTCATCACTGTCCGAATCGACTGCGGCGTCTGCGGACTCATCCGGTTTCTGCTCACGCTCTTCAAACCGGAAGTTCAAGCCGGTATTCACATGGGGAGGCCATGCTCGCCCGAAATTCAGAGCCCCGCCATAGGTCAGGGTTTCAAAATCCAGATTAAACGGGGCGCTTCGTTCCGAATAAAGGGAAAACCCCGCGGATGTCCGCGTGCCGAACAACCTGGGTTCTGATACGGACAGGTCATACCGGTACCCGGTCTGACTGGTTTCACCGCCGATCCAGGCATCCAGGTTATTGCCAAACAGGTTCCGGTCCGCGGCCCTGCCGTGAGCAAAAATTCCCTTGTCACTCTGATAACCGCCGCCGAATTCAATCGAGTACGGTTTTTTTTCTTCGACCCGGGCAACCAGGTTGACGGTATCGTCGCCTTCCTTGAGGCCGATGGCTTTAAACCGGACAGAATCCATGCAGTTTAAATTGCGAACAGCCCGCTGACTGTCCAGCATCCGGGTGAGCGAAAACGGCTCCCCGTCCTTCAATTTAATTTCATTTTCCAGGATACGCTCCTGCGTGCGGAAGTTACCGCTGAACCAGGTACGGCCCATGTTCACCCGAGGTCCCTCATTCACCTGATACTCGACCCGTGCCGCCAGCCGGTCTTCAGTAACCGACACCCGGCCTTTGACGGCAACATGCGGATACCCCTGTTCAGACACAAGCGCCGACAAGCTGTTTTCATCACTTTTCACCATGTAGGATCGGAACGGTTCGCCCTTCACCAGTTTGATCACACCATAGGCATCAGCTTCAGGCACGGCCGTCAGCCCCGTGATACTGACCGAGGACATCCGGGTCTGAACGCGCTCATCGATGTTGACCACGATATCGACCCGGGTCCTGTCTTCCGTCCATTGAAGGGTCGGGACGACCGTCACGTCAGAAAAACCGCTGCTTCGGTACAACGAACGGATCGCATCCAGATCCTCCCCCAGAACCTGGGGATCAAATATGCCGTTTGAAAACACTCCCGGCAGCCGGGTAAGCATCTGTTTGCGTATTTTTTCGGTGTCAATGGCTGTATTTCCCTCAATTTGAATGGTACCGACAAAACTGCGCGGCCCCTCTTCAATATCAAAGCGCACACTTCGAAGGGTCCGGCCCTTTTCTTTGACGGCTTCTTCTTTAGGCGTCACACGGACATCCAGATACCCGGCCCGTTGATACCTCTCCTTTATATTTCTGATGCTTTTCCGCACGCCCGCATTATTTCGGTTCCCTTCATCAAACAGTACCAGATCCTTTTTAAGCGTCCGAGGCCAGAACTGCCGGTTTCCGCTGAAGTTCACCCGGTACAGAGGCCCTTCGTTCACGGTGACCAGCACCCGGATCTGATGGCTGTCCGGCCCGGATTCGACGCGGGACTCGATCTGGACCTCCGCATATCCCTTTTGCCGGTAAAACTGAATCAACTGTTTCACGTCCGCGACCAGACGATCTTCTATAAAGCGACCGGCACTCCAGGGTCTGAGCCCCCTTCGCCAGATACTCATCTTCATTTTCAGACGACCGGCGGAAAACGTCTGATTCCCCTGAAATTGAACTGAATCCAGGCTGAGATAATCTTTTCCAGAGATATAAACGTCCACCTCATACTGGCCATCCCGGGAGTCCTGTTGTGCCTTCACCTGAATCTGCGGATCGATAAATCCCTGACGCCGGTAAAGTTCCGCAATCAAAGTTTCCGGCCGGTTCAGTTCATCCGGGTCATACACATCACCGGCATATATTGTCATGGCATTGAGGATCTGCTTTTCAAACAGCGGGTATTTGCCGTGAATCCGGACATCCTTTATGTATTGAAACGGTTTGAGGTGGACGGTCAGCACCATCTGCCCGTTTTCGTCCCTGGAATCCACATCGATCTGCTGAAACCGGCGGCACAGCTTCAACGCTGCGATGGACTGCTCCATCCGTTCGGTGGAAAACGGCTCCCCTTTCCGGATCACCATCAGTTCGGAGGCCATCTGTGTCAGCTCCCGGGCCTTCCCCCAGCTGTCATCGACCGTAATAACAATTTGAGAAACGACTGGAGCAGAAACCGCCTCGACGGCGCTGTCAGCAGGCCCGGCCATGGCATACGGGGCCACTGACAGCCCCCATAACAAAACGACGGCTACCGGAATTCTCAGTTTATAAATAAGTTGACAAATACCGCGCAACACGGATTCCTTTCACAATTTTTTTTTGCGCCTTTGCGTGAAATTTTTTTAATTCAGGATTTGAGCCTCTTTTCCCTGACTCCCGCATCACCGGAATTCCAGCCGGAACTTGAATTCTCCACCGAAAAAACCCTTGCTGTCCTGAAATCCGCTGAGCAGAATATTTTCCATCAGTTTGTATTCGGCAATCGCCCGCTGCAGCATTTCCCCGCTTTTGGATTCGGTCTCATACTTTACGGTCATGCGCTCGGAAAGCGCTTTGCCCACGGTCACTTTGATGCGATCCGTATCATCCTGTCCCTGCGTGTCCACCTCGAAGATATCCAGGCCCGTCGTCTTTTTGATGTCTTCGCCAAATGTGGACCCGATCAACTCGGCCAGCATCTGGGCGGCCGGACGTTTCGTGCCCCCCTCGTTTTCTATCAGTTCCGCAGTGGTTTTCCCGAACAACAGAAGCGACAGGAGGTCGGCATCCTGTTCTTCAGGCACACTGCTCAACTTGAATTTGAGCGCATCCGGTGTTCCGGAGATATCCAGGGTGATCGCCCAGCCGCGAATCTGGGCCTTGCTGCTGATATCCAGCTGCGGTTCGATCCGGTAGGGATTGATGAAATCCACCACCCCTTTGTTGACGGTAAATGTTTTTTTCCGATATTGAATCGTGCCGGACTCAACTTCTGCCCGGCCGGTCATCACGGGCTGATTGAGTGTGCCGGCAATTTTAAAATCCGGCAGTATATTCAGCTGCGCCAGGTTATTGTCCACCACAAACGGATTTCGACGCTGCAGCAAGATATCCAGCGCCATGTGTTTTAAAAACGGCTGGGTCATGTCCGTTGAAGGCACGGTCTCTCTCCGTTTTTTATCTTCCACTATCCGGAGAAAACTCAGGTTCACGTCCTTGTAATAAGTGCCGTCCAGAATCACAACCTGCCCCTGAAGCGCCGAGCGTTCAGGGGTCCCGGTCAGTTTTAAAGCGGCATTGAGCGTCATATCGAGCGTATCCGGAATCCGGACAGGCAGCGATTGGGCATTGACCTCAACTGATATGGACGAAGGCCTGAACGTGTCCAGATCCATCTTGCCTGAAACATTAAACCGGCCGTCATCCAGCCGCCCCTGTATCCGTTCCAGAAAAATCGCCTGCGGGGTAACCTGAACCCGGCCGTTAACATCATGCAGGTTCTGCATCAGAACCGGAAGCGTCAGGCCGACACCTTCCATGTTCATATCCATCCGGATATCGGGTTCTTTTAAAGTGCCTCCGATACCGCCGGACACACGGATCTGACCGGACGCATCCGAAAAGTCCTCGCTAATCATACCGACTGCCCGCATCGGAACCACGCCCTGGACTTTAACGTCCAGAGGTCCGTCAAGGGAGCCCGTCCCGCTGATATCGATCTGACCATCGGCCGCGAGCATCCATCGCGAAGGGAAAATCTGCAGACGCTGATCCTTCAGCACCATTTTCAGATTCTGAGTCTGAAGCACCGGTTTTTCCCTGAACACCAGGCCGAGCCGGTCCACATTCACGCTTCCCTGAACCTGCTCCACTGCATCCAGATTTCCTGCCGCGCTGATATCACCGGTCAGATGACCGCCCGCATCGGCCATGCCCAGGAGCGCAAACAACGGGGAAAGGTCAGTGTCGTCAAACCGAAGTAATGCGGAAAAATCCCGTTTCTTCAGATGATATTCGGCTGTTACATCAAAATCCAGGCGGCTCTGTATCCGGGCCAGCTGGTCTTTGACTTCGAGATGGACGGTGATGTCCTGAACGGATTTTTCCATAATCTGAAGGTCTGATGCCGTAATTTCTCCCCGGATGTCCGGATCTTCCAGAGAGCCTTTTCCGGCAATATTGAAAGCGACCTGTCCCTGCGCCCTATTTGTTTGCTGAACCCGGTCGATATTCGCCAGACTGACGCCTTCAGAGGACATCGCCACCTGAAAGGTTTTGTCTGTTGACGCCCATCCGGTTGCCACAATGGTTTCTTTCGGGGCAACCGTCACCCGAAGCGGACTAAAATAAATCTTCTCTCCGTCAAATTCGGATACCAGCGTAACTTCTTTGAGTTTTTGAACCGCCAGATCCAGATCGGTTCCCCGCAGATTCAACCGGCCCCGGGGGTGTTTGATCGTCCCTTCCATCCGGGCATCAATCTCGGCTCTTCCCTGTATCCGGTCTGAAAAATCCTCCAGATAGATCCCCTCAGATTGGATATCGCACCCAAATTCAGAATCTTCGATCAGTTTTATGCCGGGGGGCTCAAGGATCTGCGCAAAACCGGACATCTCAAGCTGCGACCTCCGGTTATGAACCGAGAGCCGGTCCACTATGACCCGGCCTTCCGAGAACCGGAGACCGGCGGTCAGATCCCCCACCCGAACCGGTCTGACGAATACGTCTTTTCCCGTTACAGCGGCCGTTGCAATCAGAGAACGGATATTTCCTTCCGCAGACAAATGGCCATCGATGACGCCGGAGGCCATCTTTCCGGCAACGAATTTTCCCAGATCCAGCTGTTGAAACGAGAGCGAAAGACTGACCGGAAGATCCGGATCGAGGGCAAACGGCTGCTGAAACATCCGGACCGTTGCGCTTCCACTCGCTACAGCGCCCTGATTTTCCACTTCAAACCGGGAGATGTTCAACAGGCCGGATGCATTCAGGGATGCCTTTAGGCTGACATCGCCGATGGTAATATCCTGCATCCCGATCTGTTTTGCCTGAAGATCGGCATCCATAACCGGATGTTTGACCGTACCGGAGAGCCGGGCCTGAAGCGCGAGGCGTCCGTGGGGCTGTTCAAAATTCAGGCCAGAGAACAGCGGAAAAAGATCGGAGGCAGTCAGATCGATATTGGCCTCGATCGCATCAGAAGAAAGATCATACCGGCCACCGGCGGACATATCAATGCCGTCGGATGTGACGGTCAGCTGGCGGATTCCGGCTTGCTGGCCTTCCAGATAGAACCGGGAGTGGAGATTCACATCCACCGGAGCTGCAGCCGGATCAGCTGCCAGGCCTTTTGCGGCCAAGACAAGGGATGCGTTCAGTGATCGCACCGCAGAGGATATGCCGCTGCCTGTCAGATCAAGATCGGTCCGGATAATTCCGGACACCCGGCGGCCCGATGGCAACAGCTGGCCAAGATCGATATCCCGGGACTGAACTGCCAGCCGGTAGCTGATGGCATCCGGATTGGGCTTTGTTGTTAAAAAGCCGCCCTCAAGCACCTGCTTCAGATCAGCCATGCCGCTGGCCGTTAACAGACCGCCCGCCGCTTTCACGGCCAGCCGGTTCAGGTCGACTATCCGGTCTTTCAAGACCAGTTTCAGAAGGATGCGGTCAACCGGATATCCGCCGAGCACCCCGCCCCCGTAATCCAGTGCAAGGTCCGCATCAGGATTGTCAACAATCCCCCTTACTGTGCCACGGGCCGTCACCTGGCCAGAAAGGATCTGGTTTAACCGCAGGCTCTGTTGAATCTCCGGTAAAAATACGGTTGATTCCAATTTCAGATCCGCAACCGGTCTGCCAAATACATCCTGAAGACTTCCGTCGACGGCAACGGCTGACGCACCTGTTTCCAGGCGGCACACAAACGGATCGATGCGGCCGTCATTCAATACGGCCTCTGTGTGCAACCGGCGGATCCGGGTATTAAACTCAGGGCTGATGATTCCCGCATCTGAAACCGTGAGGGATAGCCGCCCGGTGCGCTTTTTCAGGTCCGCGCCGGTCAGGATCAGGTCGACATCACCCACCGTTGCCTTAAAGCCTTTGTCCGGCATTTCAAATCCTGCCGAAGCGTTCAGCACCTTGAGCGACCGGATCACCACATTTACCGGTATCGCACCTCCCTTTTGATCTGGTGCGTCTGATACCTCTGGCGTCGGAGGCCCGAAAATCCGCATCAGATTAATCTCTCCCCGGGAATCGGCTGTCAGATCCGCCCGGAGGCCTTCGATTAAAAGCGCTTCAATATCGACGATGCCGGATATCAGCGACCGCCATGAGATATCGACCGCCAGCCGGTCAAAGCCCGCCACCGGATGATGCGCCGCATCCTGGACCTGAAGCCGTTTGAGTTCCACACGGCCCTCAAAAAGGAAAATTTCCAGGCCGTCCCATGAAAGGGTGCCGTCAATTCGCTGGTTGACGGCGTTTTGAACAAATTGCCCGCCATGATCCGTCTGCAGATAAAACAGCAGACCCGTGACAGCGGCGATCAGCAGGGCAGTGCCTGCCCCCATGACGATGATCAGCGTTTTAACATATCGTTTCATAACCACATCCGTTGCAGGTGGTACTTTTCAGCATACTTTTCAATAAGATTCTCACACAACAGCGCCAGCGTGCAGAAAAGACACTCCCTGATCGGTTCAAACAAGCCCGCCTGAAGGGCGCAAAGTTCATTTAATTTTCCTCATATTCAACTTCTTAAAATGCACACCATTTGTCAAACGCTGTCTCTGTATAAGGGCCCCGGCAAAAAATATTCTGAATATTACACGGGATTTCAAAGTCTCACAAGCTCGCGTACCTTGTTCGTCTTCAAGGCGTATCAACTGTTTTTAACCATCAGTATTTTTTTACGCTTTGCGTGAAAATTTTATAAAACCCGATAGTTGAAATCAGACTTCCGGCATCTGATCACCGACTTCTGTCTATCAGCTATCAACTTTTTTCACGCTGCCTGCTGCTTACACCCTACTTTCTCCAACCTCAGTCCTCAGCACTGAGTCCTTCATCATTTAAGTGACAAACAGGTTGCATCGCCCGGAAAATGTCGTAATATATGAACATATTGTTTCTAGGAATAAAATTTTGCCAGTTACAGCACACTGCTCTTATCGATACACTGAAACAGAAAGCGATATTTTATGCAACTCATTGAAAGCAACGATATCCATCGTATCCAGATAGAAAATAAAGAAATCATCCTGGTGGGAACCGCGCACGTTTCCGCTGAAAGCGCGCGGCTGGTCCGCGCGGTGATCGAGGAGGAGCGGCCGGATACCGTCTGTATTGAACTGTGCCAGGCGCGGTATGATGCCATCCGCCAGAAAGACCGATGGCAAAATATGGACATCATCAAGGTCATCAAGGAAAAGAAAGCCTTTCTGCTCCTGTCCAACCTGCTGCTGTCAGCCTTTCAGAAACGAATTGCGGACAAACTCGATGTCAAACCCGGCCAGGAGATGATCACCGCCATCGAATCGGCTGAAGAAACCGGTGCCCGTATTCACCTGGCCGACCGGAATATTCACGTAACCCTCTCCAGGGTCTGGCGGCTGATGAGTTTGTGGGAAAAGATCAAGATGCTGTTTCAACTGGTCATGTCGTTCGGGCAGATGGAGGATATCAGCGAGGCAGATATCGAAAAAATGAAGCAGCAGGACATGCTCGAGACGATTCTGTCCGAGGTGGAAAAAACACTGCCGGTGCTCAGGACCATCCTCATCGATGAACGGGATCAATATCTGTCGCAACGAATCCGTACGGCGCCGGGCAATAAAATTGTCGCTGTCGTGGGCGCCGGCCATGTGCCGGGCATCAAAACCTATCTGAATCATGACATCGATATCGCACCGTTAAATGATCTCCCCCCGAAAAGCAGGGCTTCAGGGTATCTTAAATGGATGATCCCCCTTGCCATCCTGCTCATGATGGCCTTCGGTTTTTTTTCGGGCGGCGCCGCCGCGGGCACTCACATGATCACCTGGTGGATTCTGGCAAACGGCATTCTGGCCGGCATCGGGGCAACCCTTGCCATGGCGCACCCGCTGACGATCCTGTCGTCCATTATTGCAGCACCCCTCACATCGTTAAACCCCATGATCGCCGCCGGCTGGGTATCGGGGCTCGTGGAGGCATTTTCACGGAAACCCAGGGTGGTGGATTTTGAAAATCTCCCCACTGACATTCTCTCTATCCGGGGATTCTGGAAAAACAAGGTGACCCGGGTACTTCTGGTCGTGGTGTTCACCAACCTGGGAAGCTCACTGGGGACTTTCGTGGCCATTCCGCTGATGGCCAGAGCCTTCTAACTGGCTGTTAAAAGCTCTGAGCCGGCTCGTCTCTTCCAGAGCAGGCCTTTCAGCCTCCCGTCACCGGCAGAATTTTTACAACGCTCCGCTGAAAGGTTTTCCCCCGGCCGAGATCGAATACCTTTTTAACAGTTTCAAGACGTCCCCGGGCATAGAGCTGAATGCATTCGGGATACAGCTGCCATTCGAGATTGAGCCCCTTTTCCCTGACCGTATCGAGCGTGTCGACTGCTTCGATGTGAAATGCCTTCTGGTCGATGATCGGGCCGGAGTCCTCACCGTAATCGATAAAATGAACCGTGCAGCCGCCTACCCTGCATCCATAGCGCCAGGTATCCCCATATCCGTCCACGCCTGGAAATGCCGGCAGAAGGGCCGGATGGATATTCATGATCCGGGGATGGCGAGGATCAATATTGACCCTGTCGATAAAATAAGGGGTAAGCTTCCGCATAAAGCCGGCCAGTATCAGCAGATCGAACGGATAAGGCCGCATCTGTTCGAGCAGTTGCGCTTCAGCTGCCGCCCGGGTAAGCATATAGGCGATCATCTTTTCGGGATCAGCAGTCGCGGGAAACAGTCGATCTTTGGACATCAGGTCGCTCAGATCAAAATCTTCGGGGCATTGAGTTTGATCCGGGCAGGTTCGGTGATTCCGGATAATCTTTCTGTAATCCACAACGAACGTAGGAATCCCGTGCTTTTTGGCCCGTTCAAGCCCCTTTGCCTCCGGGTTGTCAGATCCCACAAATACGATGCGGCCATCTGTTTTCCCTGATTCGCAGGCATCGATAACCGCCTGCAGGTTCGTGCCCCCGCCGGATATCAATGCGCCGATTCGGAGTTTATCCTCCATACCATACACCTCCCAGTGAATATAAAAATGACCGGAAACCGCGTCATATCGATTGATTCATCAGCAGACTGGTATCAGAACCCTGTTAAGGAGTCAAGGGACAGTCGTGGGTCACAGAGCCGTCCTGGCGCTGAAGCTTCGCTGACATTGAATTGGTTACGGTTTAAATTGATCAGGGAACCCGCTGTTCCGGTATACAGTCATAAAATCCCCCAAACCCGTTCCTTTTTCACCCGGATTAATTTCTGAGCACCTTAGTCAGAGTTGACAATTCATATAAAACCCTTATATATTGGTCACAAAAAAGGATGTTTTTTTATCACCGTCGAAATTCTTTTAAAGAGAGGAAAACATTATGGCCGAGGAAATTTTAGAAGTCGATGACAGCAGCTTTGAAACTGAAGTGTTGAACGCAGATAAACCGGTACTGGTTGATTTCTGGGCTCCATGGTGTGGTCCGTGCCGTGCGTTGGCGCCGGTGGTTGACGAGCTGGCTGCGAAATTGAGTGACAGAATCAAATTCACCAAATGCAATGTGGACAACAGCCCGGAAACGCCTGCCACATACGGAATCAAATCCATCCCGACCCTGATATTCTTCAAAAACGGAAAAGAGGTCGACAAGATAACCGGCGCCGTAGCAAAATCAAAAATAGAAGAAAAATTAACCAGCTTATTATAGGAATCGCGTAATGCAGAATGTGGATTATGATCTGGTTATCATCGGCGGTGGTCCGGCCGGTCTTACGGCCGGTCTGTATGCTGCGCGTGCAAAGCTCAACGTTATCCTGATCGAAAAAATCGCACCGGGCGGACAGATTCTCATCACAGACTGGATTGAAAATTACCCCGGATTTCCCAAGGGGCTTTCCGGCGCGGATTTAGTCGACAAAATGACAGAACAGGTCAAGCAGTTCGACCTGAACATCGAACTGAATGAGGTACTTTCATTGGATCTGTCCGGACAGATAAAAAAAATCACCTTAAATGATCGTACCATTACGACACTTGCCGTTATTATTGCATCCGGTGCCTCCCCGCGAAAACTCGGGGTCCCCGGGGAAGATACATTTTACGGCCGGGGGTTGTCCTCGTGTGCCACCTGTGACGGACCTTTTTTCAGAAACCGGACGGTGGCAGCTGTCGGCGGCGGAGATACCGCTGTTCAGGAAAGCATGTTTCTGACCAAATTTGCCAAAAAGGTCTATCTGATCCATCGCAGAGACCAGCTCAGAGCAACTAAAATTTTGCAGGAACGTGCGCTGGCCAACGATAAAATTGAATTTATCTGGGATTCTGTCATCACCGGCATCGGCGGTTTGAGCAACGTTGAAAACGTCACCATCAAAAACGTCAAAACCGACAAGATAACGGAACTTCCCGTAGACGGCTGTTTTATCTGGGTAGGGATCGTACCCAATACGGATTTTCTGAATAATGCGGTCAAGGTCGACGATTCCGGGTTTATTGTGGCTGACCCGCATATGAGGACATCGGTACCCGGCGTATTTACAGCCGGAGATATCCGAAACACGCCGTTAAGACAAGTAGCCAGTGCAGTGGGGGATGCCGCCATCGCCGCGCTTTCGGCCGAGCACTATATCGAGAATATAAAACCATGAAAAGATTACTGATTACTTGCCTGATGACATTAATCATGTGCAGTGGATGTGCCTGGTTTCAAACCAAAGAAAATCTGCCGGCACATGAACTGGCCAGCAACGGAATGGAAGCCTTCAGCAGCGGTCATTACCGGAACGCCATCGAGAGCTTTGAAAAGCTTAAAGACTGGTATCCGTTCAGCCAGTATGCCATCCTGGCTGAACTCAAAATCGCGGACGCCCACTACCATCTGAAGGAATATGAAGATGCCGTTGCGGCATATGAAGAGTTTGAAAGCCTTCATCCCCGAAACGAGGCGGTTCCCTATGTGATTTTTCAGACGGGGCTGTGCTATTACGAGCAGATCAGCTCTGTGGACCGGGACCAGACATCGGCCAGAAAAAGCGCGGACATATTCACCCGCGTGACTGACCGGTATCCTGATAATGAATATGCCCAACGGGGCAGCAGGCTGCTGAAGGAATGCATGAAACAGCTTTGCGGCCATGATTTGTATGTGGGAAAATTTTATTTGAAAAGCAAACATTACAAAGCGGCGCTTTGCCGGTTCAAACAGATTTTAACGCATTATCCGGATGTGGGTATTCATCAGGAAGCATTGCAATATATTGCATTGTGCGAGCAAAAGCTGTCCGGCCAGCAACCTGAAAAAGAATAACATCTGAAAAAACCTTTACAGAATACTTTTTTTTATATATAAAGCTTGCTTTTGCATGATCGCTGATCATGAAACTGAAAATGCCAGACCTTTAAAGGAGAACCCGATATGTCTAAGATGTGTGAAATTTGTGGGAAAGCACCGCTTGTCGGCAATAACGTCAGCCATGCGCACAATAAAACCAAACGTCGTTTCAACCCCAATCTGCAAAGAGTCCGTGTGCTTAGAAACGGACAGGTGAAAAAAATCAACGTATGCACCAACTGCATCAAATCAGGATTTGTTGTAAAAACAGCTTAAGCATTCACCCGTTTGACGTGCTGAACGGATTTGACTTTTTTCAGAGCTGCAAACACTTTCCCCAAGTGTTCCGTGTCTTCTACGGTAATGGTGAAAAGGCAGTCAACCGCTTCATTTTCCAGGGTCCGCGTTTCTGAAGTCAGTATGTTTGCCCCGGTTTTATTGATGGTGGCTGCCAAATCCGCCAGCAGACCCAGCCGGTCGATACAGCGCACATAAATTTTTACCGGATATGTATCAATTTTATCCAGTGCCCATGACACATCGATCTGTCTCTCCGGATTCATTTTCAGAGAGTTGATACAATTTGTCCGGTGAACCGTAACGCCATATCCCTGGGTGATGTAGCCGTTGATCGAATCACCCGGAACCGGCTGGCAGCATTTTCCGAACCGGATCAGCACATCGTCGATTCCCTGAACAATGATTCCGGTTTTCGGTCTCTTTTTTCGGACCCTGTCAATGAGCTTGTTTAAAAACGATTCCTGCGACCAGTCTCCACCACCCGGCTTTACCTCAAACTTGCGGATCAGCTGCAAGGGAGTGACCTTCCCATAGCCAACGCTGGCGATCAGATCGTCAATGGCTTTAAACCCGAAGGCTTCGGCCACCTCGACCATTTTCTGGGATTTCATCAATGTATTGAAATTCAGTCGATATTTCCGGGAAGCCTTTTCACACATTTCCCGACCGAGGGCGATGCTTCGCCCCTTTTCCTGTGTCTTTATCCACTGTCTGATCTTGGATCTGGCCTTGACGGTTTTGACAAAATTGAGCCAGTCCTTGCTCGGGTTATGCCCTTTGAGGGTGATGACTTCCACGATATCACCGGTTTTCAGTTCATACTGCAACGGCACCATCCGCCCGTTGACTTTGCAACCGGTGCACTGATTCCCCACTTCCGTATGAATTAAATAGGCAAAGTCCACTGGCGTTGCCCCCTTGGGCATCGATTTAATGTCTCCCCGTGGGGTAAATATATAAACTTCGTCGGGAAAGAGATCGATCCGGACATTTTCCAGGAATTCTTCCGGATTCTTGAAATTTTCCTGATTTTCCACCAGACTCTGAACCCAGGAAAAGGTCTTGCTGATTCCCTCGTCGATCCGTTCGCCTTCTTTATAACTCCAGTGCGCGGCAATCCCGGATTTGGCGACCTTATCCATTTCCCCGGTTCGTATCTGAATTTCAATCCGTTCTCCGATCGGCCCGATCACCGTCGTATGCAGCGACTGATACATATTGGATTTGGGGACCCCGATATAATCCTTGAATTTCTTGGGGACCGGTTTCCAGAGTGCATGAACCAACCCGAGCGCTTCATAACACTGGGGAACGGTATCCAGAATAACCCGGAATGCCATGATATCGTACACATCTTCAAACGAAAGATCCTGACTGACCATTTTCTGATAAATACTGAAAAAATGCTTATATCGGCCGAGAACTTCGCATTCCAGATGCGCCTCCATCATTTTTTCCTTGATGATGCGCTTAACCGTTTCGATATAGTTTTCCCGCTCGGCCTTGTCCTTGCTGACCTGAATTTTGATCTGTTCGTATTCTTCGGGGTAAACATATTTGAACGCGGCATCTTCCAGCTCAATCTTTATGCTGTATATTCCGAGCCTCGACGCTATCGGTGCATAAATATCAAGGGTTTCCTGAGCAATTTTTATCTGCTTGCTCTTCGTGTGAAACTGCAGGGTCCGCATATTATGAAGACGATCCGCCAGTTTGATCAGAATCACGCGGATATCATCGGCCATGGCCAGCAGCATCTTTCGGATACTTTCTGCCTGACGCGCCTCGGAACTGGTAAACTGCAGTACGCTGAGCTTGGTGACCCCGGAGACGATATGACAGACCTCGGGCCCGAACATTTCCAGTATGTCTTCAGGCGACGCGTGCGTATCCTCGATGACATCATGCAGCAGTCCTGCCGCGATGCTGACCACGTCCAGCTTCATATCGGCCAGTATACCGGCCACTTCAAGGGGATGCATCAGATACGGCTCACCCGACAACCTGACCTGCCCCTCATGAACCCTGGCAGAATATATATAGGCCCGATCTATAAGATCGACATCGGCATCCGGATTATGCTCGAGAATTTTATCAATAATATCACTGATTCTGATCATGAAGACGCATACACTCATACCGGCCGGGGACGGCCGTCAGCCCTGAACCGGCATAACCTTTTAAAATGCTTTTCATTCCTCAGGGCCTCGGCCCTTTCATACTGTCCGGTAAGAACAGTGCCTGTTGCCTCCCGGCAAGGGGCGGCTTCCGATAAGCGATAAGCGCAGCCGCTGTCGTAAGAATAAAACTATCGAAAATCAGTATGCCTTTGCAAATATGACCCGCTGACTGCTGTCCCGGCCGCAGCAGATACACCGCCCGGATTCTGCCTTTGAGTCAAACGGAATACACCGGATCGTGACACTGAGATCCTCTTTAATTTTCGCTTCACACTCCGAAGAGCCACACCAGTGAGACAGTGCCAGCCCGCCGTGAATTTCCGGCTGTTCTGCATTTCTGGGCGTAAAAAAACCATAAAATTCATCCCGGGCATCAATCTCCACGGTATGCTGCTGACGATACGCAAGCGCGCGATCAAACAGGTTTTTCTGGATATCGTCCAGTATCCGGCCAATCTCGCCGACAAAGGCCTCTCGGCTCATGGAAATTTTTTCCCGATGGGGTTTATC
Organism: Desulfobacterales bacterium; assembly: GCA_028704555.1. Classification (NCBI taxonomy): domain Bacteria; kingdom Pseudomonadati; phylum Thermodesulfobacteriota; class Desulfobacteria; order Desulfobacterales; species Desulfobacterales bacterium. Next base: position 28,943 of record JAQWFD010000027.1, on the reverse strand, counting down.
CCGCCGTCCCATAAACACGCTGTTGGCAGCCATATCCCGGGGACCGATTTCCACACGAACCGGTATCCCTTTTTTAATCCATTCCCAGCCCCTGGCCCCGCCGATATCCCGATCATCAACCTCCACGGTCAGCCTCCGGCCGTGATAAAACTGATCCCGAAGTTGCCTTGCCAGCGAATTTACATACTCCATCACGGCAGCCAGCTCGTCGGGCTTGCGAACGATCGGCAGCAGCACCACATGCGATGAAGCAACCCGCGGAGGAAGAATGATCCCGTCATCATCACCATGCGTCATGATGACCCCGCCGACCAGCCGGGTCGAGGTCCCCCAGGAGGTCGTCCACGCGTATTCTTCGACTTCTGCGGCCGACTGAAATTTTATGCCGGACGCCCTGGCAAAATTCTGTCCCAGAAAATGCGATGTGCCGGCCTGAAGGGCCTTTCGATCCTGCATAAAGGCTTCTATGCACAGGGTATCCACCGCCCCGGGAAATCGTTCTGACGCGGTCTTTCTCCCCTTGATGACCGGCATGGCCAGACACTCTTCGACCATTTTGGCATACACATCCAGCATCATGTGCGTCCGGTCCACCGCCTCCTTCTCGGTGGCATGCACCGTGTGCCCTTCCTGCCACAAAAACTCACTGGTCCTTAAAAAAATGCGGGTCCGCATCTCCCAGCGAACCACGTTGCACCACTGGTTTAACAAAATGGGCAGATCCCGGTAGCTGCTGACCCATCTGGAAAAAGAATCGCCGATAATGGTTTCAGATGTCGGCCGGACCACCAGCGGCTCAGCCAGCCTGCCGGCGGGAACCAATCCGCCGTCGGCCGATTTTTCCAGCCTGTGATGGGTTACCACGGCGCACTCCTTGGCGAACCCCTCCACATGTTCGGCTTCCTTTTCCAGAAAGCTCAGCGGTATAAACAAGGGAAAATATGCATTTTTAACACCGGTCTGTTTGAAAAGATCATCCATTTCACGCACGATATTTTCCCAGAGCGCATACCCCCAGGGTTTGATCACCATGCAACCCCTGACCTGGGAGCGTTCGGCAAGATCCGACGCCTTGACCACCTGCTGATACCATTCCGAATAATTTTCATCTCTCGTCGGCGTAATCGCCGTTTTCACCTGTTTTCCCATATATCCTCTCGTAACTTTAATAAACCTTCACAATATTTTTTCGGTATAACGCGGGCGGGACGGACCTCGCGACATTGTGGCCGCAGTTATGATCAAGCCCATTTATTCTATCCTACCAGCGGCTGGCATATTCGCCTGAATCACGATCCCTTACCCCTGTTTTTCCACATACATGCGCACTTCATCAAGTAATACGTCAACCAGATCCTCCTGAGGACATTTTTTAACGACCTGTCCCTTTTTGAACAAAATTCCAATGCCATCACCACCGGCAATTCCGATGTCAGCTTCCCTGGCTTCGCCCGGACCGTTTACCACACACCCCATAATGGCAATCTTTATGGGCTGAGTCATAGATGCGAGGGCTTTTTCCACCTGCTCGACAATATCGAAAAGATTGATTTTACACCGTCCGCATGTCGGGCAGGAGATAATTTCAGGACCGCGCTGACGAAGATTCAACGCCTTTAAAATCTCAAAGCCTACCCGGATTTCCTCGACCGGATCCCGGGTCAATGACACCCGGATCGTATCTCCGATTCCCTCGGAAAGGAGCATGCCGATTCCAATGGACGATTTTACGATTCCGGAATAAAGCCCTCCGGCCTCGGTCACCCCGACATGAAGTGGAAAATCCGTTACAGACGAAAGGAGACGATATGCACCCAGAGTACGATGCACATCGGAAGCCTTGAGTGAAATCTTTATCTGGTCAAATCCCACCGAGGTCAGCAATTCCACGTGGCGCATGGCACTTTCAACCATCCCCTCCGCCGTCGCCCCGTTGTATTTTTCCAAAATATCTTTTTCAAGAGATCCGGCATTGACACCGATTCGAATCGGAAGCCCCAGATCGGTTGCACAATCCACAACCGCCCTGACTTTCATTTTGCTGCCGATGTTTCCGGGATTGATCCGAAGCGCGTCCGCCCCCGCCTGTGCAGCGGCTATCGCCAACTGATAATCAAAATGGATGTCCGCAATCAATGGAATCGATATAGCTTTTTTAATGTCGGATATGGCGAGGGCTGACTCCTGATCCGGCACAGCCACCCGCACAATATCACAGCCGGCCTGTTCAAGGCGATGAATCTGCCCAACGGTAGCCGTCACATCACAGGTGAAGGTATTGGTCATGGACTGGACCGTGACTGGCGCGCCCCCCCCCACCTTTACATTCCCGATACAGATCTGTCTTGTCAGTCTGGGTCTGTTTTCTGAAGTCATGTAAAAATTACTTTCAAAAACTGAACTTGAAGATTTTATATCATCGTCGTTTCAGCGTCGCCATGCAGCAGGTTGCCTGGCAGCGGAATATAAGCCCGGCATTGGCAGCGGAAGGATCACACCGGTCTCAAAAAATCAAATTCACCTGTCTATAAATGTCTAATACACTACCACAATCAACCCCTGTTAAACAATTTTTTTCTGTCAGACCCCGATGAACGCACACCCGGAATCTGCTATGTTCCAATGCCGCCCATGATGTATTTCCGGAACACCCTGTACGCATACGCCTACAGGTCAATGACACACTATTACCGCTTGTGGATGAAAAAGTATTTCGACTATAGTCGCTTGATATTCCAGCAGATTATGCTATTTCAAAACGACTGGCATCCCCCCGTATCGTGCTGGAGAAGCCGGAAGCGGCCGGGACGGTTCTCACGACGTTATGACCGAAGGGCAGAACCTGTTTTACGGCTCAGGCTTTGTTATCGCGGCCATCGGTTTTGGGATCACCCTGCCGGACAAGGTGTCTACCATATGTATCTTATTCCATGCTGACAATCGATGAAACTGCCGCAGATGATGATTTTGGCGATTACTACCAGGCCTCAGCCCGGTATGCCTATTCCAAAGTCCTGAGTGTTGGAATCTATGCGGCCATGATCGATCCGGGTAACGCATTCGGCAGCGAGGCAGACACCGCAATGGAATTTTTCTGGGAAGCGGGTTTTAAGTTTTAACACGTTTGCGACCCAGCTTAAATGCTCGATTAATAATTTGCATCGTCAAATAAAAAATGTTAATTTCGTAAGGGTTAAACGATAAACTCAAGCTAAACATTGCAAATTCATTATCTCGGCTGCTAAACAGACAATACGGACACCGCACTAATTCTTATGGACACTGAACCAGGCTATGAACGATAATTGTTCCAAGATATTGCCCATTAATGAGCCGGAAACCCGTCACGAAGGGCATACTGAAGGTTCTGTTCAACACCCGACAGATTTTTCTCAAGACAGTGTTCATCAAAACAGCTCAGGGAAAGCCGCTCGGAATGAAATAAAACGACTCTGCGCCATCTTCCAGCAGAGCAAAATCATCAAGTTGATCGTAGATCCCGCAACAGACAATATTATCGATGCCAATCAGGCTGCCAGCAATTTTTTCGGACGGTCCGCAGCCAGCCTGAAAACACAACGACTAAACGACATCATTAACCTCCCCCCCATCAAGCGTCAGCAAAATTTTATCCTGCCCAAAATCATAAAAGGCATTGCACTCCCGTTTCAATATAGACTGCCTTTGGGCAAAATCATCGATTTGGAGCTGTTCATTGATCCTGTCCTGATTCAGGGGAAGCCTTGGCTCTACCATATCGTCATCCATGATATTTCTGAACGCAAACGGATCACCGGTTATTTACAGAGAGCCAGGGAACGCGTTCAGGATATCTTTCAGAATGCCCACGTAGGAATTTATCAAATTGCAAAAGACGGTCGATTTATCTTCGCCAATCCGACCACGGCAGCCATGTTCGGATATGACAGTCCCCAGGACCTGATCACAAACGTAAAAACCGTCGCGCAGCATTATGCGGATCCACGGGAACGCAAAGATATCGTAACGATGCTCACCCATTCATTAAACTCAAAAGAGTTTGAGCTTCGACTGAAACGCAAAGACGGAACCGTATTCTGGGCCTTGTGCGATTCACGCATTGTCCGGGACAAAATAGGAAATCCGATTCATTTTGAAGGATTCATGACCGATATTTCCGCACAAAAACAAGCGGAAACTACACTTAAAAAAACCGAGCAAAAACTAAACGACATTTTCAAAAATGCCCACATCGGCATATACCAGATTTATCCTGAAGGCTTGTTTAAATTCGCCAATCCCGCAACCGCAAAAATGTTCGGCTATGAATCCCCGGAAGAGCTGATCGAAAACGTGAACCATGTCGAAAAATTATATGCCAATCCGAAACAACGTCAGGAAATTCTCGAACAGATCGATCAGCAGCCTGAAGGAAATTTAATTCAAACCCAGTTCAAGCGAAAAGACGGGTCTCTGTTCTGGGTTGCGTTTGATTCAAGAATCGTCAGGGACCCTACCGGGGCCATTTTGTATTACGAAGGATTCATGAGCGATATTTCCAAAAATAAAGCTATTGAAGCAGCCCTGCGGAAAACAGAACGCAAAGTTCAAAATATCTTCGATAACACACCGGTCGGAATTTATCAGATCACACCGGAAGGCAAAGTGCTCTTTGCAAATCCTGCGGCCGCAATAATGTTCGGTTACGAGTCTCCGGACGAGCTGGTCCTGGATATGGACAATATTGAACCGCTTTACGTCAATCCAAACTGCCGTAAAATCATAGTGGACAACCTGAATCAATACGGGGTGAACAACACCGCTGAGATTGAATTCAGACGAAAAGACGGCACCACATTCTGGTGTTCACACCGCTCACGGATTGTCCGGGACGAAAAGGGTCAGTTTATCCATTATGAAGTCTTTCTCTCAGATATCACTCAACGCCGAAAAGCGGAGGAAGCACTTCATTATGCCATTGAAAAAAAAGAACTCTACCGGCAGAATCTTGAAACCACCTTCCGCAGCATTCCCAATGAAATCATCTCCGTGGATAAAGACCTGCGGGTGATTGCCAAAAACAATGCCTTCAACGACAGCTACTGCATATTTTCAACCATCCGTCCCGGAGATTCTCTACAGCAGATTTTCAGGCATACCCCCTGCCCCTGCGTTGAACACCTGTTCAAAACGATTAAAACCCGAATCCCGCTCCGGAATCATCAGATTGAATGCGTTCACGGCGGCAATCCAACCCAGATCAAAGAGATCAACTGTTCTCTGCTGCTCGACGAAGGCAACCACGAGGCCGGCGGAGCGCTTCTGGTCATGACCAACATCACCCGCCTTACCACTCTTGAAAAAACGCTCAACGACCGAAACAGCTTCAGAAACATTATCGGCAGAAGCAGTGTGATGCAGAATATCTACCGTCTGCTCGAGCTACTCGCGGATCTGAACACCACCGTTTTGATCACGGGCGAAAGTGGCACGGGTAAAGAGCTGATAGCCGACGCGCTTCATTACGGAGGAGATAAGCGTTCAAAACCGATTGTCAGGGTAAATTGCGGAGCGCTTCCGGACAACCTGCTGGAAAGCGAACTGTTCGGGCATGTACGCGGGGCATTCACCGGTGCGGTTAAAGATAAAATCGGCCGGTTTCAAGCGGCAGAGGGAGGAACCATCTTTCTGGATGAAATTGGAGACATCTCCCCCCTGCTTCAGCTCAAACTGCTCCGGGTTCTGGAGCATAAAGAATACGAACGCGTGGGAGATGTAAAAACATATAAAGCCAACGTCCGGATCGTTGCCGCCACCAATGCGGATTTACAGTCAAAAATAAAGCAGGGGCTCTTCAGACAGGACCTGTTTTACCGGTTGAAAGTCATGCCAATAAAACTTCCCCCGCTCAGAGAACGGGCATCCGATATTCCTATGCTGACCCGGCATTTTGTCGAAATATTCAATGAAAGTATGCGAAAATCCATCGATGGCGTTACAGACGAAGTCATGACACACTTCATGCAATATTCATGGCCGGGCAATGTTCGGGAACTCAAACACGCAATCGAACATGCCTGTATTTTATGCCCGAAACATAAGATATCTTTAAGCCATCTACCCCTGGAGCTGATGACCCCTGATCCTCTGCGAACGGACGATCCAACCCCAACGAAAAAACAGGCGGTCGAACCGGACCAGATTCTGGATGCGCTCAGGCTTGCCGAAGGCAACAAAGCCAAAGCAGCGCGTCTGCTGGGCATCGGTCGGGTTACATTGTATAGAAAGCTCAAAGAATTCAATCTGGACTCCGTCCTGTAACTGTTTCATGAAACACATTTCCAACGGCTGGCACGGCCATCCTCAGTCTTCAACCACCTGTTCGGCAGATGGGCATCACACTGTTTCCAATCCGACTTCAGACTGCCGTTGCGGTTACTTGAGGCACCAGTTGCATCCCCTTTGCTAAATCCGGACTATTTCCCAAAGGTGTTTCATTTACAGTACACGATGATACACTTTATGTTTCCGAAACACCCCCTCCTCGCCCTCCCATTCCCACTCACACAAATATAACAAATTGTTATTTATCATATTTTTTCTTTTTCTAACCTTGGCACCAGTTTTGCTGTGTATATAAAACAACACTATCCGAATCTTATAGCTATTAATGCTTTAACCCTCAGATACCCCAACTGCGAAGGAAGTGATTATGGCGAAATCAGTACCCATAGAAAAACGTGAAATAAAGGGGGCGCCATCAACCCCCAGAGCCGAAAAGCGTTATCAGGAACTCCTCGACAATGAGCCGTCCATCGATTCACAACGGGCGGTGTTATTCACCGAGTATATGAAGCAACACTGGACCGATCCCAGATATCTGAGAACCGGAGGTGCCTTAAAGCACGTTCTTTCCAATCTGACCCCCAGAATCTGGGATGACGAACTGATCGTCGGCAACATCTCCCGCTATTTCAAAGGCACCCAGGTATACCCGGAATATGAAACCTGGATGCTCGAAGGCTTCAAGAACATTAAACGTGAAGAAGAGCGTTACATCGAAGGAACCCTGCAGGAAAAAAGCGGCGACCGCCTGGGCATATACCTGATTAATAAAGAAGATAAGGAAAAAATCCTTGAGGTTGCCAAGTTCTGGGAATGCAAAGACTGGCGTTTCATGGCTGAAAAATATCTCAGGGAAACCAAGAGTGACTTTGACCGGGTCGAAAAGTGGATGCAACAGCTGGTCTTTTTAAGATTCATGTTTGATGTGCCTGAAGGACGGCTGATTGTCGATTATCAAAAAATCATCGACGGGGGGATTGAAAAACTCATCGAGCAGGTCGACGAGAAACTGGCCAACTTAAACGATTTAAATTCAAAAGAAAAATTTGACAAATATAATTTTTATCAGGGCGTAAAGATGTCACTGGAGGGCGTGGTGGCTTACGCTGAAAATCATGCCTCAGAAGCCGAACAGCTGGCCGCCGACTGTACGGATGAAAAACGAAAACAGGAGCTGCTTGAAATCGCCCGCATCTGCCACAAGGTTCCATTCAAACCGGCGGACACCTTTCGTGAGGCCATGCAGGCTTTCTGGTTTACCCATATATGTCTGTTTATCGAACTCAACGGCAGGGGAATTTCCCCGGGCCGGTTTGACCAGTACATGTATCGCCCGTTCAAAAACGACATAAACGCCGGCAATATCACCGAGGGCGAGGTCCTGGAACTTCTGGAACTGATGCGAGTCAAATGCGGCGAAATTGCACGGGCACATGCAACGTTTACCGAATCCTATCTGGGCGGAAGTGTTTACCAGAACGTTACCCTCGGCGGAGTGGACCGCTACGGTACCCCCTGCGACAATGCGCTTTCAAAACTGGTCCTTCAGGCCGGTGTCAACATGAAAACCTGGCAGCCCACCCTATCGGTCCGCTGGCGCGAGGATATGAGCGACGATTTTAAAATGAAAGTAGTCGACTGCATCAAGGCCGGTTCCGGATATCCGGCACTGTTCAATGACAAGCTGGCCACCGACCGGTTCATGAAAGTCACCGGCGCCAATCTGGACGATGCCAGAGACTGGGCACCGTGCGGATGTGTGGACATGCAAATCTGCGGAAAACGCATGCCCATGTATGCCGTCCCCCACACAAATAATCTGAAAATATTCGAGCTGGTCCTGAACGGCGGAATCAATCCGATCACCGGCGACAGGCTCATCGATGTCAAGATCGATATTAATACTGCAACATTTGAAGACATTGTCGATGCATACAACCGGGCTACCGATACCATTATCCAGAGGGAAGAAGAATACTGGAACACCATCATGCTGGTGCATAATGATCTGGGCCTGGTTCATCCGTTCATGACCGCCCTGCTCGACGACTGCATTGACCGCGGCATGGATGCCTATGAAGGCGGCTGCCGGTACAATGACCCGGCTTACGTCATCTCCTGCGGTGTGGTCAGCGTGGCCAACAGTCTTGCCGCCATTAAAAAGCTCGTGTTCGACGAAAAAATCGTTACCATGAAGGAACTCAAACTGGCGATTGACGAGAATTTCAAGGGACATGAAAAACTGAGAAAAGCGCTCATGGATGCACCCAAGTACGGCAATGATAATGACTACGTCGATCTTATCCTGGCAGAGCTCTACGATGCCTGGTCGGCATCTTCCCAGAAAGTTAAAAACTGGGTTGGCGAGCCTTGGCGCCCGAGCACACTTTCAGTCACCACACAGGTGCTTCACGGAAAGGCTTGCGGGGCAACACCCGATGGAAGGCTTGCCGGTGAATTTGTCGCTGACGGGGCTCTTTCCGCATTTCCGGGTACCGATCAGAACGGTCCTACCAGCCTGATCAAATCGGCCACAAAAGTCGATGCCGGTAATCTCCAGGCAACGCTGTTCAACATGAAATTCAACCCGTCTGCCATCGAAGGCAGCGCCGGTGCTAAAAAATTTATTCACCTCAATGATGTGTACTTCAACCTGGGGGGTTACCATGTTCAGTACAATATCGTCGATCGGAACATGCTCATTGACGCACAGAAACATCCCGAGAACTACTCGGATCTGATGGTCAGAGTGGCCGGGTTTACAGCCCGATTCATTGATCTTGGCCCGGATGTCCAGCGACAGGTGATTGAACGAACTCAGTTTTCCGAGGTGTAGCCCGACATTCTGGAAATATAACCATATGATATTGACCGGTTGCAGATCAAAAACGGTCAACTGTTAACATTAAAAATGAGAAGGAGTTGAAACGATGCCAAAGCAGGAAAAGGTACTTGTTATTGATCCTGACAAATGTACGGGATGTCACAGTTGTGAAATGGCTTGTTCCGCTAAACATTTCGGTAAATGCAGTCCTTATCTTTCACGAATCAGAATTCACGATTTTGGTATGGTCGGCACCTATGTTCCGGTGACATGTCAGGCATGTGAAGATGCGCCATGTATCAAAGTCTGCCCCATGAATGCACGTATCCGTATCGAAAGTGGTGCGGTGATCACGGATGAAAGCAAATGCATCGGCTGCCGGGCCTGCACCTATGCCTGCCCGTTTGGCGCGCCGGTCATCAACCCGGAATCCGGAAAAACCATGAGCTGCGATCTGTGCATGGACGACGAACTGGGTCCCTGGTGCGCAAAAGCCTGTACGCTGCAAGAAGCGATCAGGTTCGTCAATATTGAAGATGCGGCCAGGGCCAGGGGAAGAGATATGGCTTCGATTATCAAGAAAGAAATCGAGCCACCGGCACAGGACGATGGGGACTTTGTCTTCAGTTTCAGCGTGTAATCGCTCTTCCATATAGACTTGAATCTGGCTGTTTTATGCAGTCAACAACCATCAATGATAAGGAGTGAATATAATGATGCACGGATGGATGGGGCAAATATTAAGAATCAATCTCACCGATAAAACTTATAAAATTGAAAAGCCCCCGATCGAATATTATAAAAAATGGCTCGGCGGGCGAGGATTTAACTCTGCTGTTTCCTACTACGAAACTCACCAGGGCATGGATCCCTTTGATCCTGAAAACCCGGTATGTTTTGGCTGCGGTCCTCTGGCCGGTACCCTGTGTCCATTGTCCGGACGTACTACGGTTACCTGCCGGTCACCAATGACCTGTTCCACCATGGGAAGCGACATTCATGGTCACGGCGACACCAACATGGGCGGTGCATTCGGGCCCATGATGAAATATGCGGGTTACGATCAGATCATTGTCAAAGGAAAAGCGGACAAACCCACATGGGTCAATATTAACAACAATAAAATCACATTTTATGATGCAGGCGATCTCTGGGGCCTGGGGACCAAAAAAGCCACCATTAAAATCCGGGAAAAACTCAATGATCCGGACGTCAAAGTCAGCTTGATCGGACCGGCTGGAGAAAATCTGGTCCGTTATGCCTGCATAGTCAACTCCTTCTCATCTTCCGGCGGCAGAACCGGAATGGGCGCGATCATGGGATCCAAAAACCTTAAGGCCATCGCCGTCAAAGGCAACAATCCCATCACCTTTGCCGACCCGGAAAAATTCATGAAACTGGCCTGGGAGCTACGCGACAAGCTGCACGTATCTCCGTCTGCCCACCGCCGAAAAGCTGAAGGCAGCATGGACCTGTTTGATGTTGGAAACGCCATCGGTATCAATGCCCATAGAAACTGCTCCACGGGTTATATGGAAAATATCGAAGAAGTATACGGCGGTCTGCAGTGGGCGGATGAGTTTCTGTTCCGACGCAAAGCCTGCTGGGGATGCCCGGTCGCCTGTGGACGAACAACGCTGATCAAAGAAGGCAAATACGCCGGTTATTACGCGGGTGGACCTGAAATGGAAAGTGTCTGCAACCTGGGACCGAGAATCGACAGCACGGATGTGGCCGGGGTCAACGTACTCTGCGGCATGGTCAATGATCTGGGTATGGACAGTATTTCAGCGGGCGCTGCCCTGTCCTGGTCCATGGAAGCCATGGAAAAAGGCTATATCACCGAAAAAGACACCGGCGGAATCAAATTTGAATGGGGCGATATCGAAACCTCCATGAAAGTGCTGCCGATGATTGCACGACGTGAAGGATACGGGAATCTGCTGGCTGAAGGCAACATTCGCGTTGCTGAAACACTTGGCGTAGGAATGGATATCGTGCCGCATTGCCGTGGTCTGGAACATATCAGTGTGGATCCTCGAGTCGCTCTTGGATTCAGCCTGGGATACGCCATGTCTACCCGCGGGTCCGATCATTTAAAAAACTACTCCTGTCTGGAATTCCCGGGATGTGCCAAGAGTCGGGCCTATCAGATAGATGAAGTCTTCACGCCGGATATGGCGAAAAAATTCTGGGAAAATTTCCCTGTACAGATGACCCAGCTGGACACCAAACCTCAGCTGTGTACCTGGTCTGAACGAAACAAATGTGTTGCCGACTGTATGAGCACCTGTTGCCAGGCCATTGGTTCATGGGGTGGTGCAGGTACCTGGAAAGAAGCCTACGCACCGATGTTCTATGCCGCCACCGGGTGCGAAATGACCGATGAAGAGGTATTCAAATCTGCCGAACGCGTGATTGCCATCGAACGAGCCCATTGGCTGCGTGAAGGAAGCGGTGTTATCGATGATACACATATCGACCGGTATTTTGACGAACCGGTTGTCGGTGGTCCCCATAAGGGGCTGAAACTGGATCGTGAAAAATGGGCTGTGGCACAGAAAGAATACTACAAATGCCACGTCTGGGATGAAGACGGTTTCATTACCCCGGAAAAAGCAACGGATCTGGACCTCGAGGATATTATCCCCGATATGGCAGTCGGAAAAAAAATCTACAAAGACTTTATGGCAAACCCGAACAGTAAACGGCTAGAATAAACAGCTCGAACCTCATCGCTTCAGCCCCGTGAACATCCGGGGCTGAAGCCCATTACCCACAGAAAGGGGAAATGCATTGGAAATTCTGATTGTTGGAAATGGAATCGCCGGCAATGAGGTGGCGACTTGCCTCCGGGCATCCGGCAGAAATGATATTACGATCACGATTCTGTCAGCCGAATCATTTCCGGAATACGATCCGTGTTCCCTTCCCTATTTCGTCGGGAAAGAAATCGAACGGGATGCGGTATTCAGAAGATCGCTGGCAGATTACGAGAAAAACGATATTCGTCTGGTACTGAATCAAAAAGCAACCACGATTGATCCTGCCAAAAAAACCGTAACAACCGAAACCGGCGATGAATATGCCTATGACAAACTGGTACTGGCCCATGGCGGATCCCTGTTCATTCCGCCGATTCCCGGCATCAATAAAGAAGGTATTTTCAGCTGCAAGCTGCTGGGTGAAGCAGACCGGCTGGCGGCAGGTCATGGGAAAACCGCGGTTGTCGTCGGCTCAGGCGCCATCGGTATTGAAGCTGCCGAAGCACTTAGACTCAAAGGCTGTACGGTATATATTGTCGAACTGCTTCCCTGGATGATGCCGACCCTTTTCTGTGAACCGGCAGCCCGTCGGCTTGAAGAGGCCATGCGCGGATACGGTATCGAAATATTGACCGGCGAAAAAGTACTCAGTTTTGAAGGCGATCAACGCGTCAGCAGTGTTGTAACGGACAAACGCACTATTATCTGCGACACGGTAGTCGTTGCAACCGGTGTGGTCCCCGGAAAACCACTGGCGCAAACCGCCGGTATTCAGGTCGCACGGGGTATCCTGGCCAATGAAAAAATGGAAACCAACGTGAAGGATATCTATACCTGCGGCGACTGCGTACAAACAAAAGATTCGTTAAGCGGCGAAGACTGCATGTACCAGCTCAAACACAATGCGACCGAGCAGGCACGAATCGTTGCCCGCAACATTCTGGGCGAGAACGCGGTTTACCCGGGCGGGTATCCGTTTGCCCGTGCTCACTTTTTCGATACCCACGCGGTTACCTTCGGCAAAACGCTGAGATCGGCTGAAGCTGTATTTAATAAAGAGGATATCGAAATTATCGAACGGGAAAATCAAAACGGTTATCTTCGGCTGATGCTGCACGACGGCCGTATAATCGGCGGTCAGGCCATCGGTCATTACGCGGACTATACCGGACTTTTCATGGGATTCATGTGGAGAAAAGACAATATCAACGACCTGAAAGCAAACTGGGGCAAAATCGCTGCACCGGTTACAACGTATCCCAGCCAGTTCCGAGAATTCGGCCAACTGATCGGACTCAGCGCAGTGGATGCCGATCAAAAGGTAATTTTCTGCTGATTCCAGGAATTGTTTAAACGCACGAACCGCCCTATGTGAGATATGCTTTCAACCTGATTACAAGAGGAGAATACCATGCCAGACAGTAAAAGTGCATTTGCAAATCCGGGACCGGCAGGATTAATGGTCCTGGCATTTTATCTGGGCTGCCTGTGGCCCATCGCAACCGGCATCGCCCCGCATTCCATGGCGACCGTTCTGGTGCCACTGGGGCTGGCCGGCGGCATCGTGCAGTTGACGGCCGGCATCATTGCCCTTCACAAGGGAGAAGTTTTGAACGGCAACATCCTGCTCGCATTCAGCGCGTTCATGTTCCTGGGTATGGGTGAAAACCTGATGAAAGCCCTGGAGCTGATGCCCCACGATACTATGGCCGTTGACGGCTGGATATTCCTGATCATGGGCATTTTGATGTGCGGATTTACCATTGGTCACCTGGTGGTTCCAAAGATTGCATTCTTTTTCATGATTTTTACGGATCTGTTTTTTATTCCTGCCGGATTGTTTTTCCTTACCCATAACAAGATTTTCTGGACCATTGCCAGCTGGGACCTGCCCCTTGTCGTTCTATCGATTCTCTGGGTGGTGATGGGTACCGTTTTAAATACCCATTTCGGGAAAAAGATCATCCCGATGGGCGCGCCACTGATGAAAATGTAACAACCATTTTTTCAGCTATCGTTTAACCTTCATCAATCATAAGGAGTGTTGATCATGAGTAAAGCTTCAGAAGACTGGGCAAAATACAAATACGGACGAGTCCTTGATCGCATGGATCCGGAAGAATTTAAAAAACGAACACATCCTGCCTGGCCGTACCTGTACTTCAACCCGGGACAGCCCGTAGACCCCGAACGGGTGGATAATATTTTAAAAGGCGTTATCGATACCCATGTTCACGGCGCGCCTCTGGGCGGATGGCTTCCCGGACGCCCCACCATGGTCGAAACCTGTATCGAAGCCAGTGAAGCCGGCATGAAGGCGCTGGTCTTCAAAGATCATAATACCATGGTCAACAACTGCGCCATCATCGTTCAGGATTTTCTGGAACGGATGAAAAAAGACAAAGCCGCACAGGGCATCGAATTTACACCGGTTGAGGTATACGGCGGTATCGTCCTGAACTATACGGTTGGCGGCATGAATGTTGAAGCGGTTAAAGCCGCCCTGGGATACGGCAAATGCAAGGGCGTCTGGCTGCCGTCTTTGAGCGCCAAGCATCAGAGATCAGCCATGGGGCTGCCCGGCGGCATTTCGGTTAGCGATTCAGCGGGCACGCTGACCCCTGAAATGATAGCGATTCTCGATGTCATGGCCGACTACAACAACAATGCCAAAGGAGATCAAACGGTTCTGTCCGGTTGCCATGTATCCAACGAAGAAAAATTTGACATCCTCCGCTACATCAAAAAACGCGGAATGAATGTTAAAGTGATGATGGATCACGTCACCCAGGAAATGACGATCCTGACGCCGGATGAAGCCAAGGAAATGATCGATCTGGGCGGCTATCTGCAGTTTGCCGAATGTTCCTGTGTTCCTTGGCCCGGCATGCAGGACTGGATTATCGCGTTTGATTATTCCTTCAACCTGATCAAGGAACTGATCAAGGAAAAAGGACCGGACAATCTGTGTCTGATCACCGATGCCGGACAGCCCGGAAACAAACCGGTTCCCGGCTGGAAAATGTTCATCAAGACCCTTCTGGCTCAGGGAGTCAGTGAAGAAAATATCAATATCATGGCCAAGGACGTTCCGGCCAGATTGATCTACGGCGAATAAGCCATAGAATCGATACTGTTCTCAGGCCGGTCTCCGTTTGTCTGCCCAGCGGAGACCGGCGGCTGAGAATACGACAGACTTTTTTTACAATAGCCAGTTTATCAGACATACCATTTTTATATTAACAGGAGCCGCTCATGGTCAAGGGAATCATCACAGAACTCAAAAAATTTGCATCTCACGACGGGCCGGGAATTCGTACAACCGTTTTCTTCAAGGGCTGCCCCTTGAGATGCAAATGGTGTTCAAATCCGGAAACCATCAACAGCTATCCTGAAGTATACTATATTGCAAGCCGCTGCAAAGCCTTTGGCGCGTGTTTTCACATTTGCCCTCAGGGCGCTGTCCATCCCGACACACACGAGAAAATTGATCGAAACCTCTGCGACCGGTGCATGAAATGTGTCGAAGAATGCCCGAATGGCGCATTTAAACAAGTAGGAACCCTCACGACAGCCCAATGGGTACTCGACGAAATTGAAAAAGACCGTCCTTTTTATGGATCAGACGGTGGAATGACATTAAGCGGGGGTGAGCCCCTCTTTCAACCCGAATTTGCAACGGCACTGCTCAAGGGGTGCCATGATCTCGGGATTTCCACCGTCCTGGACACCTCAGGTATGGCATCTGCAGATATCGTCCAGTCCGCCATGCCATACACGGATATGGTTCTGCTGGATATCAAGCATATGGATCCGGAACAACACCGACTGGGAACCGGCGTGGATAATCACCGTATCCTTGAAAATGCCGCCATAATGGCCAAAAACTCCACCGTCCGGTTTTCCATTCCGCTCATACCGGGATTTAACGACTCTACGCAAAATATAACCGAAACAACCGAATTGGCGCGTTCTCTGGGTGTCAGCCACATTGACGTCAATCCCCTGCACCAGCTCGGAACCGATAAATACCGATACCTCGGGTTAACGCATCCCTATGACAATTGCGAACCCGTTGATCGGGAACACTTGGACAGCATCATCAGATTGATACAAAGTTACGGTTTAAAAACGACGATCGGAAGAATGATGTAAGGGTTCATTCTGATCATTTTATATCACTACATAACCATAAGGAGTTTAACATGGCAGATCTAAGAACAGAATTTTGTGGATTACCTGTAAAGAATCCGATCGGTATCACATCATGTGATTTCGGCGGAACCTCCAAACTGATCGAGCGTTTTTCATCGACCGGTATCGGATGGATTGTCGGCAAGACCGTGCATAAAATCGACGGCGTGCACCGTTGGCCCAGGCCGTACTTCTATTCATTGAAGCACTTCGGCAGTGACATGAAGGACGTGTGGATCTGCTCGCAGATGTTCCATAATATGCCCTATGAGAAGTGGCTCGACGAAGAACTGCCCAAGTGCCTCAAGATCTGTGAAGATAATGACATTCTCTACATCGGTTCCGTTTCCGGAATCGGTCCGCAAGCGAATACTTGGGTACCCTTCATCAAGGATCTGCAGGAACGCGGCGTAAAGATCATCGAGCTTGACACCGGCGGCCCTCATGCAACCTTCGGCGCAATTGAGGCTGACAAGGATTGCGGCGCACCGCTGGCATTGGATGCTGACATCGCTTACAAGGTAACCAAGGCCTGTATGGATGTAGCTACCGTACCAATCATCTTCAAGACCACCCCGCAGTGCGTGGACACAGCCTCGCTGGCATTGGCTATTGCCAAGGCCGGAGGCGCCATCAGTGGCCACAACGCATTCTACGGCGCCTGGATCGATCATGAGAAGGCAGAGTTCTACGGTGTTCCCGGTTCCATGGGCGGACTTATGGGACGCCCCTGGCAGATCTTCTCACTGGCCAAGATTCTCGAGAACACCGCGACGGTACCGGACACACCTTTCCTCGGCGGCGGCGGTGTGTTCACCTATGACGACGTTGCACGTCACCTCATGGCGGGTTGCGATCTGGTGGGTCTGTGCTCCGTTATTTACTCCCGCGGTATCTCTGTAATCCCGAAAATCCTCACTGGGCTGAATGAATTCATGGACAGAAAGGGATATGCCACCATCAAAGATATCCCGAATATCACTGGCCAGTTTAAGTATCTGAGAGACTGGAAACGCGAAGGGCCGTATATGCAGGAGACCACCCCGGTCATCCCCGAGTTCGACGATGAGAAATGCACCCGTTGCGGCATTTGCGAAAACCTGTGTCCCTACGGCGCCATTAAACTCGACAAGGCTTCCGGCGAAAAGCCGACCTTTGACAAAGATACCTGCTACGGTTGTGGCTGGTGTGTAGGCCACTGCCCACAGTGGGCGGTCAAGATGGTAAAGGCCGATACCGGAGATTTGGTCTGGGACGGTCGTGGAACCATCGCAGACTGGGTATCGGACGAAGAAGGATACTAAGTTATAAGTTGCTACCCCTGAAAATTTTCACGAAGTCGTTTAAATCCATGCAAGTGGCATTCTTCTTCATGGGGGGATGCCACTTGCAAATCAGTTACTGCAATGCTAAAGGGTTCACTCAGAAATAACTTCACATTTTAAGTGTTGAGGCGGCTGTCTGGCAAGGCACGAAAGCCCAGGAATATCCAGCATATTTCGAGCTTTCGTAATAACAGACAGCAGGCCTGAATCATAAATCCCGCTTCAGGCCTCTTGAGGCAAAAATATTATTCACTAATTATTTGAGTTTGCTACTAAATTATCCAGCTTATTGCTATGACTGATCAAACAAACGCACTATGACTTTTTTATCAGGTAACAGTAACGAAATCGACCATGACTTCCGATCCTGCATTCCATTTCTGACGCTGATGGCCGGAATTTTTTTTATCAATTTTTTCTCCAGAATCATTCTGGCGCCGTTGATGCCTTCGCTTGAAAGAGACCTTAATTTCAGTCACCTTGAGGCAGGCAGTCTTTTTTTATGCGCATCCGCAGGGTATTTCTTTTCTCTGTTGAGCGCAGGATTCATCTCATCGCGCATCACCCACAAACACACAATTTGCCTGTCCTGTATGGCGCTGGGAATCGCAAATCTGTGGATATCGCTTTCCGGCAGTTTAAACACACTTCGTGTCGGGATGTTTATGATCGGTCTTGCATCAGGAATTTATCTTCCGTCAGCCATCACCACCCTGACCTCAATAGTCCGGACCCGTCACTGGGGAAAAGCGCTTTCCATCCATGAGCTGGCTCCCAATCTCGCGCTGATTGCCGCACCACTTATCGCCGAGGCGTTTTTGGCCTGGATGACCTGGCGAAGCGTCATGATCGCTACCGGCCTGATATCCCTGTGTCTGGCGGCGGTAATCAGCAAAAGCGGCAAAAAAGGAAACTTCAAATCACAAAAAATGAGTCTGTCCTCCCTTCGGGAGCTGTTATCCATCCCATCATTCTGGATCATCATCGTGCTCCATAGCCTCGCCGTCAGCTCTGTCCTCGGGATATATACCATGCTTCCCCTTTATCTGGTCTCAGACCTGAACATCGATCAAAACACGGCCAATACGTGGATCGCATTTTCAAGGATATTTACCCTTCCGGTGGTATTCATAGCGGGTTGGGCAGTCGACCGTTTCGGCTCAAAACAGATTATGGGTACCAGTTTATTGATAACAGGAATCTTCACCGTTCTGATAGGCGCCGTTTCAGGCAAATGGATTTTTGTATTCGTTTTTCTTCAGCCCCTGTCGGCTGTCTGTTTTTTCCCGGCAGTCATGACGGCATTGTCCCGCATATTTTCCGAAAAAATACGGAACATGGCCGTATCATTGACCGTTCCAGTTGCCTATCTGGCAGGTGCCGGAGCAATACCGACCGGAATGGGGGCAATGGGGGATCTCGGCTATTTCAGCGTGGGATTTATCATACTGGGTGGGCTGATTGTGGTCGGTGCACTGTTAACGACGTTTCTGAACACGTCCGGATGACATATCTCAACCGCCTATTTAACAGGCATAATTCGCCTTGATGATAACCAGGACAAACAAGTTTGCGCGACGCCGAATGCCCTCACAATCCATGCACAATTCTTTCCTGCCGGGGCTCTGAAAAAGTGTTTAATAAACCGGTGGTTAAAACCACCGGCTATACGACTCAACCCCTTCCGGATATATAATCCTCTGTGGTCTGGAAAAGCTATTTACAAGATAATCAACATGGTGATGTTTCAAAATAACCTGACATCGGTTACCCTGTACCCAGATTTCAATCTGAGATACTTGACATTGTTTTCCATACGAAAATACATTATAAATAAAACCGGTCAACAAATACAACGGCACCTCCCCCCATATGTATATCGATTTTCGAATTGGATCATTTATGAATATCGCAAGTAAAATAATTTTATTCTTCATATCGATTTCAGCGGTGTTGATACTGGTCGCCTCCCTGCAGATGATGCAGATCAATAAACAGACAATTGATGATCAGGCGTCACTGGTTTCCATTCTGGGAAAAAAAGAACTCACCGTAATTACAAGAAATAATGCCAACTGCTATTATCAGTACCGCGGGCAGGAAATGGGCTTTGAATATGATCTTGCCAGAGCGTTTGCGGATTATCTTGGCGTTCGGCTGAACATCTCCGTTGCTGAAAACTGGGAAAAAATGATTCCGGATTTACTCGATGGGAAAGGTGATCTTATTGCCGCAAGCATGACCATCTCTCCAGGCAGACTGCGGCAGGTTGCCTTTTCAGATGGTTACATGCCGATACAGCAGCAAATAATCGTTCATCGAAACCAGACGGATATCGACTCCCCTGAGCAGCTGAACGGCAAAACGGTTCATATACGGAAAGGAACGGCTTATCAGAACAAGCTGACAGAACTCAAAAAGCAGGGAATTGATTTAACCATAGCACTTTATGATGACCTGTCACCCGAGGAATTCATCCGACAGGTTGCAGACAGGGAAATTGAGGTTACGGTGGCGAACAGCAACATTGCTCTGCTCAACCAGCGCTATTATCCCCAGGCCGTCGTTGCAGGGCCTTTAAATGGTGAGGAATATCTGGGATGGGCCGTTCACCCGGAGGCCAAGGGCCTTCTGGAGAAAATCAATTCTTTCTTTCAAACCATCAGGGATGATGGCACGTTTTCAAAAATTTACAACCGGTATTATGCGAATCTGGATGACTTTGATTATGTGGATGTTCAAATATACCACAACCGTCTCAAAAGCAGACTGCCCACATATCAGAACATCATTCAGAAGGCGGCCGGCATGCAGAACTTTGACTGGCGACTCATCGCCGCCCAGATCTACCAGGAATCTCACCTCGATCCGCTGGCCAAAAGTCACGCTGGCGCATACGGACTTATGCAGCTGACCCAATCAACCGCTGACAGCTATCATGTCACCGATATCTATGATCCTGTCCAGAATATTCATGCCGGAGTCACGCATCTGAAAAAACTCTACGATTATTTCGACCAGTCGGAAAGAAGAGACCGCCTGATGATTGCTTTTGCCGCATACAATGTCGGACTGGGTCACATTCAGGATGCCCAGAGCCTTGCGCAGGAAATAGGCCTTGATCCGGATAGCTGGTCATCCCTCAAGCAGGTTCTGCCTCTGCTCAGACATCGTAAATATTATAAACAGACGCGATACGGTTATTGCAGAGGAACAGAACCCATCATGTATGTCGATCGCATCATGCTCTACTATGACATCCTGAAGCATCAGGGAATCGAATACGAAATCAATTGTCCCGTCAAGACAAAAACGGTCAGAGATCAATCAGCCGGGGTGGTTTCTTGACAATACGGATATGGGTCAATAACATCCCGTCCCTTATCGGCCTTCACCACAAAACGGGTTAAACTGTTTTTCCCTTTTAATCGTCGTTTCAGGGCCATGCCCGGGCAATACGCGCACATCATCCCCCAGAACAAACAATTTTTTCTGAATGCTGGAAATCAGCGTATTAAAATTTCCTCCCGGAAAATCCGTCCGCCCCATCGAGCCGGCAAAAAGGGTATCACCGACAAACACGCATTTATCCGTATACAGGGAGATGCCCCCGGGGCTGTGACCCGGAGTATGAATCACATTCAATGTAATTTCACCGAAAGATACCGTATCTCCATCATCCAGCGTCTGATCCGGTGGCGGGGAATCCTCGCCTTTCAGACCCCAGACGCCGGCGCTGGATGCAACGGTGCTGAGCAGGGGAACATCCCGGGAATGAATCATCAACCGGGCATCTGTCGCTTCTTTCAACTTGCGGTTGCCGCTGACGTGATCAAAATGGCCATGGGTATTGATAATATATTTAACCGTCAGGTTCTCTTTTTTTATAATATCGAGGATTTTCCGCACATCACCCCCCGGGTCAATCACCGCGGCCAGTTTCGTTTTTTCACACCCCACGATATAGCAATTCACCATTAACGGCCCTACTTCCAATGCTCTGATAATCAAAACGTTCCTCCTGTTGTGTTCACCCTCTCATTTTTAACGGCGCTGGCCCCTTTGAATTTGAATGAATGATCAAATTTGATTCCCATTGCTATAAATTAACGCCATGAAAATGGTTTTTGACATGGAGTTCATTATGTTCCAGAGCAATTCTGATGGAATCCAGAATACCGTTGATAAACGCTCCGGACTCTTCGGTTCCGTATCGCTTTCCGATGTCAATCGCTTCATTTATCGACACCTTCGGAGGAATATCCGGGCAGAACAGCAATTCGTAAACGGCTATTCGCATGACATTCCTGTCGACACAGGGCATGCGACCGATTTTCCAATGACTGGAAAATTTTTCAATGACGTCGTCAATCTCCAACCGGTTGTCAATGACCCCCTGAATCAGCGCAATGGTAAACGAATTCGCCTTTGAAGAAGAAAGAAAATTGTCACAGAAACGGCCAATCAGATCCGAAGAAATATCATGTGTAATATCCATGTAAAAGAGCGCCTGCATGGCAAACTCTCTGGACTTTCGTCTTATACCCATCTTGTTTTATGCCTGATCGACCATCTCAATTAAGTTCGCCATTTCTACGGCGCTTATGGCCGCGCTCCATCCCTTGTTTCCGGCCTTGGTTCCGGCACGCTCAATCGCCTGCTCGATCGTATCGGTAGTCACAATACCAAAAATCACCGGCACTTCACTGTCCAGGCTGACCATTGCAATTCCCTTGGTCACTTCCGCGCAGACATAATCAAAATGCGGTGTCGCTCCCCGAATGACGGCCCCCAGACAAATCACGGCATGATAGCGTCCCTTCCGGGCAACTTTCTTTGCCAGCAGGGGAATTTCAAAGGCTCCCGGAACCTTGATAATGTCGATGTCACTGTCGACAGCACCGGAGCGAATCAATGCATCCAGAGCGCCTCCGACAAGTCTATCGGTAATAAAATCATTAAATCGACTGGCCACTATGGCAAACTTCTTACCTTCCGCAATGAGTTTACCTTCCAACACTTTCGGCATTTTGTCCTCCCCGGTTTAAAATAGCATTCAAGCGGTCCTCTGATTTTGATAACGCTGGCAATTGGAATTTCTGATATGTTTTCAAAAAATCATTTGCCCTCGGCGCCGGTTTTCCAATTCATACACACGATTTACGAGGTCTGATCCCCCTTGAGCAGATGCCCCATTTTTCGTCTCTTGCATTCCAGATAACACCGGTTAAATTCATTGGGCTCAATTTCAATCGGCACCTGCTCAATGATACTCAATCCATAACCTTGAAGCCCAACCATTTTTTTGGGATTATTGGTCAGAAGCCGCATTTTTTTAACCCCGAGATCCACAAGAATCTGAGCGCCGATACCATAATTGCGCAGGTCCGGCTTAAACCCGAGTTCCACGTTGGCCTCAACCGTATCAAACCCCTGATCCTGAAGCGCATATGCCTTTATTTTATTCACCAGGCCAATGCCACGTCCTTCCTGACGGATATACAGAAGGATACCCGAGCCCTCCTGTTCCATCAACTTCATGGCCGTGTGAAGCTGATCCCCGCAGTCACAGCGAAGAGATCCAAAGGTGTCTCCGGTCAGGCACTCCGAGTGAACCCGAACCAGAACCGCTTTTTCCGGGTCGATTTCTCCCTTTATCAGAGCAATATGCAGGTAATCATCCACATCATTTTCATAAACAATGGCTTTAAATTCACCGGCGATGGCGGTGGGAAGATGGGTTTCGGCAGCCCGACGAATAAAGGATTCATTTTTCATACGGTATTCAATTAAATCCGCGATAGTACAGATGCCGATCCCGTGTTTTTCACTGAATTTTTCAAGCGCCGGCATACGGGCCATAGTGCCGTCTTCATCCATAATTTCACAAATCACGCCGGACGGTTTCAGCCCGGCCAGACGCGCCAGGTCCACTGACCCTTCTGTCTGGCCTGTACGGACTATAACGCCTCCGTCCCGTGCCCTCAGCGGAAATACATGTCCCGGACTGACCACATCTGCAGGTTTCGCATCGCCAGCCACGGCAGCCAGAATGGTTGTCGCTCTGTCCGCAGCGGATATGCCGGTGGTCACCCCCTTGCGGGCTTCGATAGATACGGTAAAACCGGTCTGGAATTGGGACTCATTGTGATCCACCATCAACGGCAGCTCGAGAGAATCGATTTTTTCACCCGTCATCGACAGGCATATCAGTCCCCGCCCGTATGTCGCCATAAAATTGATCGCCTCCGGCGTTACCTTTTCAGCCGCCATTGTCAGATCGCCTTCATTCTCCCGGTCCTCATCATCCACAAGAATGACCATATGGCCAGCCCGGATTTCTTCAATCGCCTCTTCAATCGTCAGCATTGGCATCGTTTCTATTTCTCCTGCATATATAAAATTATGATAAATTTTAAAAATCAGTACAGACAACTATGGTAAAGCGTTCCGCATCGACATACAACCAATAAAAAAGCCACTCATTCAAAAAAATCCCGGTTAAAGAAAGCCATTTTTAGCCAGAAGGTCCAGATACTTTGAAGAATCTGCGATATGGTTATCCGAACCTTTGTCGGCCCGCCTTTCAGTGACAAAGCGCTCCACATATTTTCCGATCATATCCGTTTCCAGATTCACCGCAGCCCCTGCTTTGTTCACACCGATGGTCGTGCTGCTTGCGGTATGAGGGATGATACTGACTTCAAACCCGTCACGGTCGCAACGGTTAATGGTCAGACTGATGCCGTCCACCGCGACAGAGCCTTTCCGAATCATATACCGGGTCAGCGCCTCGGGTGCCTGAATGGTTACGATGATGGCATTTGCCAACGGTGCTTGTTTCTTGATAAAGCCAATTCCGTCGATATGACCGGAGACCAGATGCCCGTCAATACGGTCGGAAAGGCGGAGCGCACGTTCAAGGTTGACCCGCTGACCGATTGCTGCCTTACCAAAGGTTGTGTACGCCAGGGTCTCCGGAGATACATCGGTTTCAAACCGCCGCGCCTCTTTCGATACAACTGTCAGGCATGCGCCGTTAACGGCGATACTGTCTCCGATTTTTGTTTCCTCCAGGGAAAAATCCGTATCAATCGTAAAGTGTCTTCCCTGACCTGAAGAACGAATGGCCCTGATCTCACCCACCCCTTCAATAATTCCCGTAAACATAAGCACCCCCCGTCAGATAATCAAGGCTAAGGATTCGCACAAAAACCGGTTCACAAATTCAAGTGTTAAAGCGCCTGGCTGGCTACGTTCCATCAAAAAGCACATTCAACACGTATGCCCCGCGTTGATACGCCTTGAAAACAAACAGGCAGGCAAGCCCGCGCATGTGCACGATTAATTTTTGCCGGACACTGAGCCCTTGAATTAAATATAACCCTCGATCAGCATATCGTCGCCAAACCGTTGAAGACGAACATCGGTCACCTGAAGACACTGGCTCATCAAGGCCGGCCCCGGGCCCCTGCATATCGGTACGCCGTCGTCACCGCCCAGTATTTTCGGTGCATAGAAAAAGGCGACCTTATCCACGATCCCGGCTTTTAACGCAGATGCCGAAACCCGGCTGCCGCCCTCGATCATCAGGCGGGTTATCTGCATTCTGCCCAATTGATCCATCAGCGCATTCAGGTCGATACCATCATCGCCACCGGCACATTCAATAATCCGGATGCCTGCTTTTTCAATTTCCCTGCGGCGGTGTTCCGGAACATGTCCCCCGGTTACGATCACCGTATCGGAATCGGATTTCAGATTCAGCACGTTTGATGTCCTGGGAATGGACAACCTTGAATCCAGAATAACTCGAATCGGATCACGGCCCTTTTCCCCGTCCAGCCGGGTCGTCAGGCGGGGATCGTCTGATCTGACCGTACCGATTCCGACGAGAATCGCATCACAGGCATGCCGAAGTTTATGAACATATGCTCTGGCCTCCGGCTCGGTCACCCACCGGGAATCACCGGTCCGGGTCGCGATACGGCCGTCGAGCGTGGCGGCACACTTCAGTGTCACAAACGGCCGCCCGGTCGTAACGTATTTGACAAATGACTCGTTCAACCTTCGGGCTTTATCCTCGCATATACCGATGGTCACATCGATGCCAGAAGCCCGCAGCCGGTCAATGCCTCCTCCCGTGACCCCCGGATTCGGATCTGTCATGGCCACCACGACCCGCTTTATTCCGACCTGAATAATTTTCCGGGTGCAGGGAGGCGTACGCCCCGTGTGATTGCAGGGTTCAAGCGTCACGTAGAGCGTGGCCCCCTTTGCCGCATCGCCGGCATTGTCGATCGCGTTGACCTCGGCATGATGTCTGCCTGCAGCCTCATGCCAGCCGGTTCCCACAATGCTGCCGTCTTTTACCACCACCGCCCCCACCATGGGGTTGGGAGACACATATCCCTGTCCCCTGGCAGCTAGGTCCAGCGCCATTTCCATAAAAAACCGATCATCCATCATTGCGACATCCCCTCAAAAAACCAGCTGGCTTCCCCCGGAGGGCACCGGGCATTTCATTCACCCGTGTCCTATTCCCGATTTTCCGGAGTTCAGGATCTTGAAAAAAATAAATTACACCGTCTTGGTTGTCTTTTTGTCAATCTTCCGCGTTGTATCAAAGATACACACCGAGTATGCACGCTTCGATACGCCTTGAAGACGAACCGGTAAACGAGAGCGAGACTCCGAAAATCCTGCGCAATCCCTGTGAAATTTATTCCTTCCGAGACCCTTGATGAGAACTCAACAGGCTTTTAAGCTCAGAGATAAAATCATTTACATCCTTAAATTCACGATAAACCGATGCAAACCTGACATAGGCCACGTCATCAAGCTCATGGAGTTTGATCATGATCTGTTCACCCAGCCGGCTGGACGGAATTTCCTTTTCCCCGGATTCCATAAGGTCCCGTTCAACATCATCGAGAAAATCTTCAATTACATTCATACTGATATTTCGTTTCTCGCAGGCCTTCTGGATACCTGTACGAATTTTATCCCGGTTAAAGACCTCACGGCGCCCGTCCTTTTTGATGATCACGACAGGAACTTTTTCAACATATTCGTAGGTGGTAAACCGTCTTGAGCACAACAGACATTCCCGACGTCTTCGAATTACGGTCGCATCCTTACTCAATCGGGAATCAATGACTTTGTTGTCAATTTCTCCGCAAAACGGACATTTCATGAAGGACCTCTCCTCGTTATGCCATACCGAAAGAGCTATTCCAAAGGCAATATCAGATGAACCACGTCCATATCCGCAGCCTCAAACATCTCACTGGACATGGAATCGGCATATCCGGATTGAAAATAGATCCGGGTTATGCCGGCATTAATAATCATCTTGGCACAAATGGAACACGGAAGATTGGTACAATACAGCACAGCATCCTTGATGGAAACCCCATGATACGCCGCCTGAATGATAGCGTTTTGCTCTGCATGAATGCCGCGGCACAATTCATGCCGCTCCCCGGATGGAACCTTGAGCCGCTCCCGAAGGCAGCCCGTAACGCTGCAATGCTCGATGCCGCTGGGCGCACCATTATAGCCGGTAGCCAGTATCCGCTTGTCCTTGACAATGACCGCCCCGACCGATCGCCTGAGGCAGGTGGAACGTTTTGCGACCAGTAAAGCAATCCCCATAAAATACGCATCCCAGGACGGACGGTCCATTTGATCCGGCATTTGCTCAATTTCTCCTCTGATAATATCGGTGTTTTTAGTGCCCCGCACAGCCTGTGCCTTATTTGCTGCCGTACAGAGGAAACGCTTCACAAAT
Organism: Desulfobacterales bacterium; assembly: GCA_028704555.1. Classification (NCBI taxonomy): domain Bacteria; kingdom Pseudomonadati; phylum Thermodesulfobacteriota; class Desulfobacteria; order Desulfobacterales; species Desulfobacterales bacterium. Next base: position 1,718 of record JAQWFD010000027.1, on the reverse strand, counting down.
GCTGTATACGTTTTCGCGAACCCTTTTAACCACCCGCTCATCTTCCGGATGTGTCAGTACCTCGACAATCAGGCTGGCAACCGTTTCCATCTCGGCCTCCTTCATTCCCCGGGTGGTGATCGCCGGCGTACCGATACGGATTCCGCTGGTCACAAAGGGACTGCGGGTTTCAAACGGCACGGAATTTTTATTGACGGTAATGCCTGCCCGTCCCAGAACTTCTTCAGCAAATTTCCCGGTGATATCCTGGCGGGTCAGGTCGGCCAGCATCATATGATTATCGGTTCCATCGGAGATGAGTTTGACACCTTCGGCCATCAGACGCGCTGCCATTACACCGGCATTTTTTACAACCTGCTGCTGGTAGGATTTAAAATTTTCCGAAAACGCTTCCTTAAATGCCACCGCCTTGGCTGCAATCACATGCATCAGGGGGCCGCCCTGAATTCCCGGAAATATCTGTTTATTAAATTTTTTACCCAGTTCGGCATCTGCACTCAGTATCAAACCACCGCGGGGACCCCTCAAGGTTTTATGGGTGGTAGAGGTTACCACATCGGCAAACGGAACCGGGGATGGATGTACTCCTGCGGCCACCAATCCTGCGATATGCGCCATATCCACCATCAGCAAGGCCCCAACGGATTTGGCTATTTCTGAAAATTTTTCAAACTCGAGCATGCGCGGATAGGCGCTCGCTCCGGCGACAATCAATTTCGGACGATGGGTTTCCGCCAGCCGGCGCACTTCGTCGTAATCGATCCGGCCTGAATCTTTGCAGACGCCATAATGAATAAAATTAAAAAGCCTGCCTGAAAAACTGACCGGACTGCCATGGGTCAGATGCCCGCCGTGAGACAGATTCATCCCCAATACCGTGTCTCCCGGATTCAGGAGGGCAAAATAGACTGCCATATTGGCCTGTGACCCTGAATGCGGCTGCACATTGGCATATTCCGCATTGAATAATTTTTTAACTCGTTCTATAGCCAGATTTTCAGCCATATCCACAAACTCACACCCACCATAATAGCGCTTGCCCGGATATCCTTCGGCATATTTGTTCGTCAATACACTGCCTTGAGCCTCCATTACCGCATGGCTGGCAATATTCTCTGAAGCAATCAGCTCCAGTGTATTTTCCTGTCTGTCCAGCTCTTTTGCAATCACATCGGCAATTTCCTGATCCGTTGCGCCAATAAGTTTTAAATTCAACGATCCATCCCCTTCTTATGGTTTAACTGGTTAACACTGAAAAAAAATATTCTACTGAATACCTCTGCAATACGGTACATCCCCCTGCAGCGGATGTCTTCGATCTATCAACCGTCCAGCCCCGGAATACAATCAAATTTTTCAAGCCTGCCCTGATGCCGCCCGCCTTCAAACGGGGTTTTCAACCAGATGTCAACGATTTCATATGCAAGTTCCCTGCTGATAATCCGCCCGGCCATGACCAGTATATTCGAATCATTGTGTCGACGGCTCATCCCGGCGCAGTAAACATCGTTACAAAGTGCGGCACGAACATGGGGAAACCGGTTGGCAACCATAGACATTCCTATGCCGGTCCCACACATCAGAATCCCCCGCTGTATCGTTCCTGCGGAAACCATGCGGGCCACCTTCATGCCAAAATCCGGATAACCTACCGATTTTTCACTATCGGTTCCGACATCGATGACTTCACAACCGTTTTCAGCCAGATACGACTTGAC
>JAQWFD010000026.1 GCA_028704555.1 Desulfobacterales bacterium | reverse complement strand
ATCCACAGCGCGCTGCCCCGCAATCACCAGATCGAACTCAATCGATGACAGCACCGTTGAAAGTATTCTGGCAACCCCTGATCCATCACAGTTTTCAGCGGCCGGATCACTGATCAAAATTCCTTTATCCGCCCCCATCGCAAGTGCAGTGCGAATCGCCTCGGATGCTTTTCCGGTACCCACGGAGACGATGGTCACCGCTCCCCCGTGTGCGTCCCTGATTCGCAAGGCCTCTTCCACAGCGAATTCATCATACGGATTGATGACCCATTTGACATTGTCCGTCTGAACCGATACACCATCATCGGAAATTCCTATGTAAGATTCCGTAGACGGCACCTGTTTGAGTAATACTGCAATATTCACTGCCACCCCCTCCTTTCCTTGATACCGTTTTTGATTGCCAAAAAATTCTTACTTCTATGTAGTCATCAAATCGACCTTTTTTATTATAACTATTTAAAAAAATTAAGTTTTATTTGGAATAATCAGAAAAACTACAGGAATCGGCCGGTGTTGTCAATATATTTAGTGCCCGGCCGGAGCCGGCGCATCGTAAAACGAGTTGCGTATTTCTGCAGGGAAGGGTCAGAAAAGACGTTGACTGATGCTGGACGAAAGCCGCGTTACAAGGAGAGCAGATAATGCCTGAACCCATTTGAGACGTGATCCGTCAGGAGGCCTTCTGCTTCGCGAACGACAATCAGGCATTCCACACCGGTCAAGGCATTGACCAGATCCAGTCCTTTTTCGACACCCATTACCATGACCGCCGTTGCAAGACCGTCTGCAAACGCACATGAATCCGAAAGGACCGACACGCTCACGACGGTATCGGCTACCGGGGATCCGGTCCGGGGATCGATAATGTGAGAATATGTTATCCCGTTTTTTTCAAAATAGTTGCGGTAATCCCCACTGGTTGCCAGGGCTTTGTTTTCAAGCCCCAGCGCTTCATACACCTGATTCAGCGGCGAATTTTTCCCCGGCGTATTGACGCCGACTTTCCAGCGGGTGCCATCCAGTTTCCGGCCCGATGCCTTGACTTCCCCCCCGATTTCAACCAGACAGTTTTCTATCCCCTGACTTTTGATGACCGCTTCAACCTCATCCACGGCAAAGCCTTTAGCGATTGAAGACAGATTAAGCCTTACGGCTGGATTTTTTTTACTCAGCAGATTTTCCCCGTCCATTTCAATAAGATCAAAACCGACATCGGCCTTCAGTGCAAAAATCTTTTCTTTTTCCGGAATCCCGCCCTGTCGGCCTGCATCCCCGAACCCCCAGAGATTGATCAAAGGGCCCACGGTGCCATCCCATGCGCCGTCTGTCAGGCGGAAAAGCTCTCGGGCCATGATCATCACACCGTAAAAGTCATCCGATACACGGACCGGTTTCCCGGCCTGATTCAATGCATTGAACCGACTGATTTCGCTGTCTTGAATAAAAACGGACATGCTGTTATTGATCTGCTTCAGCCGCTGATCGATTTTATTCTGCAGACGGGACGTATGGGTCAGATAGCCGGCAACGACTTTGATATGGTAGGTAGTCCCCATGGTCCGGCCCGTCAGAAGGATCTCTTTCTGGAAACCGCAACCGGCGATACACCCCGCGGCAAAACAAATAAAAATCAACAATCTGTATCGTCTCATTCCCTGTCCACCCTGCTGGAATTCGGAGCTAACCTTCGCCATGATTCAGCATATCCCCGGAAGCTGACTGCCGATCCGCATATCGACGATTCGCCTTCCACCGATACGGGTTTCAATAACCACTGTGTCCGGTTCTTCCGAAACCACCTCACCGATAATTTCCGCCCGGGTCGGATCCCTGAGCACATGAACGCCTGGTTTACATACCGACAAAAGCCTGCCAGCCATATGGTTCAAGGCGGCCGTATCACTTACGATACCGGCCTCCAGGGCCAGGGATTGTCTCTGTGTCAAAATGGCCATTCCATGATCCGCCATGGTTCCGATGAGAATAATCTTATCGCAGGCCCCTGCGTTATGAATGCCGGCATCCGCGTAATCCGGCTCCACACATGGCGATATCATTAAAGGACAAACCCGTCAACGCAAACCGTCTCATCGAGCATCAGCGATTCGAGGACTGGCATCATCCGTTTGTGAATCGACAATACCGTATAATTCCGAAAGCCCTGCCCCGGAGCCCTCATCATGTCTCCGAACGTGGCCACGATCACCCCCGGCGTTCGCGCCAGCTTTATACAGCGGTCGATATCTTTTCGAACGGTCACGCATACCGGGCACCCCGGACCGGAAAACAGCGTAATCCAAGGCGGCAGCATGCTTCGGATGTCGTTTCTGGGGCTTGATCATAACTGCGGCCATATTTTGCTGTGCGTAGCCTCGGAGTCCCGCCCGTTGCCGGCGTACGAGATGGCGCGATCCGGGGAAAAGATGTCGGGGCCATGAAGCGTTAAGAAGCGCAAACGGTTTGAGGCTTGCCGAGTTTTTGCGCTTTAGCTTCATGGGCCCGGCATCCCCCGGATCGTACTGGAGAAGCCGGCAACGGGCGGGACGGACCCCGTGACCTTGTGGCCGCAGTTATGATCAAGCCCCGTTTCTGAAAATCGATAAAAAATTAGCTGTTTAGGGGACAATGGCTGTGCTGATGACTGGTCCGGATACAGATTCGACCGGCGTGCTGACATGCGATTTCAATCATATAGCGTTTCAGTCGACAATTAATCTGAACCACAATATGTAGTATTGTAAAGAAGTTAAACACATGGCCCGGATCATTTATTTATTTCGCACGTTACGCCAGAAAAGAAGATATAAATTGTCTTATCAGACTGTCTAAGCAGCTCTCTGAACTTTTTCGGTTTTAATGGTTATCAGAAAAAATCCGTATTGGTATTGACGAGAAGAAGCAACCAGGGGGCAAAAGTCAAACGGCGCGATATGCTTGCAAGCTATGCGGATAGCCGCTGAGTCTTTACGGATAAAAAAGGGGGGGCAGGTTTCATCGTATGGAAAATATATTGGATCAGATCAATGAGTGTTTGGAAAAAATCGCTTTAAGAGTTGTTACTCTTGAAGAAAGTGATATCCCTGCAATGGGCCAGTTACTGAACTATCTATCTGATCTGGAAATGGCAGCCAAAGAAACGGATAATCCTGTTTTCTTACAGCTAACCACAGGTCTCAAGTCTTATCTTGAAAAGATTATTCTATATGAGGCACAGGATCTGGCACCGTTTGAACAAGGCATTACGGTGCTGCAGGACATGTACCGGTTTTTGAGTTGTGAAAAGCCCTATGTCTCCGATATCAGCCAGCTGCTGAAAGCCCTGGGTATAAGTGATACGGATATTGAGACTTCAGGGGCAGACGATGAAGCGAACCCGACTGGAAATGCTCCGGGACTTGTCGTGAATCAGGAAGACGTTCAGATTTTAAGCGATTTTGTGGTCGAATCACTGGAAAATCTTGAGACGATTGAGATAAACCTGATTGATTTGGAACAAAATCCCGGTAACAAGGAAACAATTAACGCAATTTTCAGACCTTTTCATACGGTAAAAGGGGTATCCGGATTCTTAAACCTAAAGGATATTAACAGATTGTCTCATGCAACAGAGAATTTACTTGATGGAGCCAGACAGGGTGAATTCCAAATTAAGGATGAGGTGATTGATATCATACTTGAATCTGTTGATACCCTGAAAAAAATGATCCGTGGCGTTGAATCAAGTCTGAGCGAAGGCGCAACGGTCATAGAATCGGGCATGGACATCGGTCTGTTAATCGAAAAGATTAAACAGATTGGTCAAAATGCAAGGCAGGAGAATTTGCCCCTGGGCGAAATTCTCTTAAGAAAAGGAACATTGAAATCTGAAGATCTTGAAAGAAGTCTTCAGAAACAGAAAGACATACCGGGTAAGAGATTGGGAGAAATCCTGATCAGTGAGAAAATCACCGAATCAAAAGCGGTGATTTCCGCGTTGCGGGATCAGAAGAAGGGTCACCGCCTCCTTGATCTGCAGGTAAAGGTTGATACAAAAAAGCTGGATAATCTCGTGGACCTGACCGGGGAACTGGTGATTGCGCAGGCAATGCTGAAACAAAATGCTCAGGATTTCTCAGCCAGACTGGGCCAGCGGTGTGATCAAAATTTCAACCATCTGGCCCAGATAGTCTCAAGCCTCCAAAAAATTGCCATGTCCATGAGAATGGTACCCATCAAAAGTATGTTTCAAAAAATGTTCCGGGTAGTAAGAGATCTGGCCAGAAATTCCGGTAAGGAAGTCGATCTCGAAATGTACGGAGAGGATACCGAAATAGATAGAAATGTGGTGGATGAACTCTATGAGCCAATGGTTCATATGATCCGGAACTCGGTGGATCATGGAATCGAAAGCCCCGAAGAGCGTGTCCGGATCGGAAAAAACAGAAAGGGCAAAGTCGTTCTACGGGCATACCATAAGGGTGGAAACATCATTATTGAAATCGAAGATGACGGAAAAGGGTTGAATAAAAACGGGATACTTGAAAAAGCGATTTCAAAAAATCTGATCGACCGGGATGCTCAATTGACCGAATCTGAAATTTTCGATTTAATCCTGCAGCCGGGATTTTCAACTGCGCAACAAGTCACCGAAATTTCAGGCCGGGGGGTTGGCATGGATGTCGTCAAAAGAAGTATCGAGAAACTTCACGGCCGTTTGGATATTCAATCGGAATACGGCAGGGGGACCAATTTCGTCATCAGACTTCCACTGACACTGGCAATTATCGAAGGGATGCTCGTTCGTGTAGGTAAAGAACGTTACGTCATTCCAACAATGACCATTATCGAGTCCATCAAACCCAAAAAAGAGGATTATTATACCGTAAAAGGGCAGGGGGAAATGATTATGGCCAGAGGAAAACTGCTTCCGTTGATACGGTTAAACCGGATTTGCGGTGTTCAGGCGGATTCAGATAACCCGTGGGATGGCCTCGTAGTGGTGATTGAAAATAAAAACGATCAACGATGTCTGCTTCTGGACGAGTTGCTGGGGCAGGAGGAAATCGTGATAAAAAGTCTGGGAGAATCGTTGAAAAAGGTTAAAGGACTGGCGGGAGGCGCCATCCTCGGTGATGGTCGGGTTGGCTTAATCCTTGATATGGCAGGCTTGTTTGAAATTTCGGAAAACATGAAGTGAAACTGTCTGTTGAAAAACACGGCTGATGGGGATACCTCTTTTTGTTAGCATATGACGCAGGGGTTCGTTTATGATAGTGTGCACTGCAGAGCAGTTTCAGGGAGAAAAAGAAAGGATCGGGTGCTTGAATGTCGTCATCGGCGTAGCGGATATGAAGGTGAGCAATAAACCCGAAGAGACGCTGATCACATATTCTCTGGGATCATGTGTGGGGGTGGTGGTTTACGATCCGGTTGTCAGGGTGGGAGGAATACTTCACTTCATGCTCCCTGAATCTTCGCTTGACGAGGGAAAAGCCCGGAGCCGGCCCTTTATGTTTGCCGATACCGGGATTCCGGGATTATTTTTAGAAGCATATAAATATGGTGCCGTCAAACAGCGAATGAAAATTATTGTAGCCGGAGGTGCGCGGATTCTCGATACAAAGGGTTTTTTTAATATCGGAAAAAAAAATTATATCGCCTTAAGAAAGATATTCTGGCGGAATAACGTTATCATTGATTATGAGGATATCGGGGGCTGCATCAATCGTACCATGAAAATGGATATCAATTCAGGGGATGTGAGTATCCTGTCCGGAAGAGACAGTATCAAAACAATATCATACCGCTGATACCGCCCGCTGATTTGAAAATGGCATATATCGTTCAGCAACGGACAGAATTTCATCCAACCGTCTGAAGCTGAAAAGGTGTTCGATGTGAATATACGATCGCTAAAATTATATACAATACATATCTGACCAGAAGGCCATGTCAGGGAATCATAAATGATGAACATGTTGATTGTAGATGATTCGTCCCCGATGAGATCGGTGATTATAAAGACAATTAAATTGTCGGGTTTTGGTGACTCCAAGTTTTTCGAAGCCCCTGATGGTCTCACGGCTCTGAACATCCTGCGGGAAAACCGGGATATTGATATCGTGATTACAGATTATAACATGCCCGGCATGAACGGACTTGAATTATTAAAAGAGATAAAAATCGATTCGATGCTCAAATCGATTCCGGTCCTGTTTGTTACATCGGAAGGCAGCCATGCGCGTATCAGCAGCTTTATGCAGTCCGGGGCGGCCGATTATCTGAAAAAACCATTTACGCCGGAAACTGCCAAAAAAAAGCTGAATCACATATTCGGAAAGAGGCCCTATGATTCAATCGTTGAAAGCGGCACTGAAAGCCTCGATTTCTGAGGTACTTGAAACGATGTTTTTTCTTCCGGTTGACATGTGTGAGGATTTCCGGCCGGAAGAGGTGCCGCAGGATATTCAGGAAGACGTTTGCGGCTGCCGTGTCAATTTCACCGGTAATGTGTCAGGTGCATTCCTGTCGGTCATACCCGAAACCCTCCTTCGGACGCTGGTGAAAAACTTCCTCGGTACGGATTCAGACGCTATCTCGAAGGACCAGCGGACAGGTACAATCAGTGAAATTACCAACATGATTGCCGGCAATACGTTGAGTCGATGGGATAGACATGCCGTATACAATTTACATCTGCCCCGGATCGTCACCTGTGATGCCGGGATATGGGACATGGCTTCTGAAGATATCCCTTACCAAGGCTGTTATGTACGCTCATGTGAGGGGAATATGGTTGTGCATATGACAATCGGTCCCCCTTCAGAGGAACCGGCCGGACAAGGTTCATTGAAGCGTGATATCGATCCCGCATAAAATCAAATGAATTGGCAAATATCTGAAATGGCACAAAATATAAGAGTGTTGATAGTTGATGATTCAGCGGTTGTACGGAAAGTTTTTTCCGAAGAATTGTCCAGGGAAAAGGGGATCGAAATTGTTGGAACCGCCCCGGATCCTTACGTGGCAAGAGATAAAATTGTTCGATTAAAACCCGATGTCATCACATTGGACATTGAAATGCCAAGGATGGATGGCCTCACATTCCTCAAAAAACTCATGAAATATTATCCGCTTCCTGTGATCATCGTCAGCTCACTGACCCAGCAGGGCAGCAAACTGGCACTGGAGGCACTGTCAATAGGGGCCGTTGACGTGATATCCAAACCCAATACATCCTATTCGGTCGGAGATATGAGTATTCAGCTGGCCGATAAAATCCGGGCAGTCGCCAGAGTGAAAGTGCAGATCAAGAGAACAGATGTGGATACCGATAAGCCGGTCAAGTTGTCCAGGGCGCTGGTCGAGACCACGAACAAACTTTTTGCAATTGGTGCGTCAACCGGGGGTACCGAGGCACTGAAAACCGTATTAATGAAAATGCCGTCAAACTCCCCCGGCATTCTGGTGGTACAGCATATGCCCCAGAACTTCACCGCCTCGTTTGCGGAACGATTAAATTCTCTTTGCGAGGTAAGGGTCAAAGAGGCAGCGGATGGAGACTCCATATCCAATGGAAACGTCCTGATTGCACCCGGAAATTATCATATGCTGCTGCGTCGAAACGGCTCTCGATACTATGTTCAGGTCAAGCAGGGACCTCTGGTGCATCACCAGAGACCATCGGTTGATGTGTTGTTTCAATCGGTAGCTGAATATGCGGGCGCAAACGCTCTGGGGATTATTTTGACAGGGATGGGCGCGGATGGAGCTGACGGATTACTGAAAATGAGAGAAAACGGCGCATTCACCATAGCTCAGGATGAAAAAAGTTGTGTCGTGTTTGGCATGCCAAAAGAGGCGATCAAACGTGGTGCCGTGGAAAAAGTGGTGCCGCTTCAGGATATTACTCAGACAGCATTAAATATGATTGGCCAATAAAACAATCCTGATCTGGAGGAGGCTGAGCACACAGTCTGAGGGGGTTGTCCCGGCCAGCCATCGAAAAAGACACGGCTGTCAGGAGTGCAGGTGGATCAAACGGCCACAGACAGCCTGGGTCGAAACCATTAAGTTTGCCGATGAACTGGCCAGCGATTGACCGGCTTCACGCAACGCCTTTTCAGGGGTGTTATTTTGTTCGCTCAAATGAGCCAGTATCACATATTGAAGATCCGGGTGCTTGATTTCCTTTAGCAGGCGACCGGCATCCTCATTGGAAAGATGCCCGCTTCTGCTCCTTATTCGCTGTTTCAGGTGCCAGGGATAAGGCCCATTGGCCAGCATGTCTGAATCATGGTTTGCTTCAAGAATTAATACCTGGCATCCTTTCAGATGCTCTTTCACCATCGTTGTCACTATTCCAAGATCCGTCGCAATTCCAATCTTAAAATTATTTTTTTGAATTGTAAATCCCATAGGATCTTCGGCATCATGGGATACATAAAACGGATGTATGGTGAATGAATTGATGCATTGAGCGCAGCCGCATTGAAGGGGGATTACCTGACCGAGCGCCCCTATCCGAGAAGATGCTGACAGCTGAGCTTTTGAACTCATATATACCGGCAGGTTATAACGCCTTGCAAGAACGCCAACACTTCGAATATGGTCTTCATGTTCATGGGAGACGATGATTGCGTTGAGTTGATCGGGGGACAGGTTTCGTGAATTGAGGCGCCGTTCAATTTCTATGCCCGAAAGCCCGGCGTCAAACAGCAGTGACGTATGCCCATCGGATACATAAATGCTGTTTCCCTTACTTCCGCTGGCCAGCACACATACTGTCAGATCCGGGTCATCAGATGATGATGAAAATGTATCGGTACAACCTTCGGGTGTCATCTCCGATCCATCATCTTATATGCCGGTATGACCGAATCCGCCGGTATTGCGTTCTGTTTCATCGAGGACCTCCACCGGATGGAGTTTAACCTGATAAACTTTTTGTATCACCATCTGGGCGATTCTGTTGCCGTGGTGAATGACAAATTCAGTTTTACCGAAATTAATCAACGGGATCATGATCTCCCCGCGGTAATCCGCATCGATGGTGCCGGGTGAATTGATGATACCAATCCCGTATCTGACAGCCAATCCGCTTCTAGGCCGAATCTGAGCTTCAAATCCGACCGGCAGGGCCACGGCCAATCCGCTCGGAACCAGACGGATATCTCCCGGGTTGAGCACCAAATCCGTTTCGACAGCCGCATAGATATCCATACCCGCCGATTGAGGCGTCATATAACGGGGCAATGGAATATCCGAAGTCACTTCGGGCCGTAACCGGACAAATTTCAAAACTGGAGATGTGTCCATTCTGACAATTACACCTGAGCCAATAAGTCGTTAAATGAATCGTTACCGTGTACCGGGCCCAGCATGGTCAAGGCTTGGCAGCCGGGGCTGAACAACGAGTCTGCCAACTCCAAGATATCATCTTGCGTCACGGATTCAATTTGTTCAATAACGGTCTCCAACGGAATATAATCGCCGAAATTGACTTCATTCTGTGCCAGGCGGAACATCTGGCTTTCCGGGCTTTCTGATGCCATATACAGGCCGGTTTTAATGTATTCACCGGCATCCTTCAGCTCCGATGCCGTGATCCGGTTTAATTTAAAACTGCGCATCCCTTTGACAATAAGTTCGATAGTCTCTAACAGATGCTTTGGATGAACCGCCACATAAGCGCCGAACATTCCCGTATCCTCGTAAGAAGAAATAAATGAATAAACGTAGTAGGCAAGGCCCCTTTTCTCACGAATTTCCTGAAATAATTTCGAACTCATGTTGCCACCCAGCAATGTATTGAGCAGGGAAAACGCAAAACGGCGCGGATCTGTCAACGACAATCCGTTTGTGCCTATGCAGGCATGAACCTGTTCGAGCGGTCTTTCGTACACATTGACCCTGTAATTCATGGGTGGAGGCGTACGATCAAATTTAAAGGTTCCGGCCGGAATAGAATTGAAATACGGTTCGATCAAATCAATAAAACGGCCATGATCGATATTGCCGGCGGCGGATATGACAATTCGCTCAGCCTGATAATGGTGATTAAAAAAATTCCGGATATCCGTTGTCGTTAAGCCGGTGATTTTTTCAGTGGTACCTAAAATGGATTGACCCAGAGGACTGTTTCCCCAGAAGTCTTTTTCCAGAAGAAAATGAATGTAATCATCCGGGAGTTCTTCCAGCATACTGATTTCCTGAAGAATGACCGGGATTTCCTTTTCCAGTTCCGAATTGTCAAATACGGAGTTTAAAAAAATATCGGAAAGAATATCGACCATGGTGCGCAGGTGTGTATCCATGACTCTGGCATGATAACACGTGTGCTCCATAGTCGTAAATGCGTTGGTCTGCCCGCCAATGGCATCGAATTCTTTTGCAATTTGAAATGCACTTCGATGAGTTGTCCCTTTAAAGATCATATGCTCTATTAAATGGGACAACCCGTTTTCTGAAAGGGTTTCATCGCGTGCGCCGACATTGACCCAGACCCCCATTGTGACCGAACGAATTGAAGGCATATGGCATGACAGCACACGGATTCCGTTATCAAGGCAGGTTTTATTTATCAGCATTGCCATGTTCGTCTTCCAGAACGGCTTTGCGACTTAATCGAATTTTGCCGTCCCGGGATATCTCAAGCACTTTTACTTTAATGCTGTCCCCTTCCTTGACGACATCGGTTACGTTCTGTACCCGACGGGTGTCAAGTTGTGAAATATGGACCAGTCCGTCCGTACCGGGCAAAATTTGAACAAATGCCCCGAAGTCCATAATCTTCACGACAGTTCCTTCATAAATCACGCCGACCTCCGGTTCAACGACAATTCCGCGGATCAGCTTCAGAGCCGCTTCTGCGTCCTCTGTGGAAAAAGCGGCTATTTTGACCAGCCCGCTGTCATCGATTTCAATGCGGGTATTGGTCTCAGCCTGCATGGCACGTATAATTTTTCCACCCGGGCCGATGATGTCACGAATTTTGTTGGGATTGATTTCTATTGTGACGATTTTTGGAGCGTATGGAGAAATATCAACTCTGGGCTGACTGATGGCTTCCATCATTTTACCCAGAATATGAAGCCGGCCGACCCTGGCCTGCTCAAGCGCTTTTTCAAGGATATCCCTGGACAGTTCATGAATCTTGATATCCATCTGCAGTGCCGTAATGCCCTCACTGGTTCCGGCGACCTTAAAATCCATATCCCCGGTATGATCCTCATCGCCAAGGATGTCGGATAAAATGACAACCTTATCATCTTCCTGTACCAGGCCCATGGCAATGCCGGCAACCGGTGCTTTAATCGGAACGCCTCCATCCATCAGGGCCATGATACAGCTGCAAATGGTCCCCATCGATGAAGATCCGTTGGACTCGAGAACCTCGGAAACGAGGCGAATCGTGTAATCAAAATCACCTTTGGGCGGCAACACTTTCTCTATGGCTCTGGTAGACAGTCCGCCATGCCCGATATCTCTTCGGCTGGGGCCAAACATCCGTCGGGTTTCACCCACTGAAAACGGCGGAAAATTATAATGGAGCATGAAAGGACGGGATTCTTCTCCCAGTAATGTTTCCACCCGCTGTTCATCCAGACCGGAGCCGAGGGTCAGAACCCCGAGCACCTGCGTTTCACCGCGTGTAAACAGGGCGCTGCCATGGGGCCTGGGTAAAATGCCCGTTTTGCAGGTAATCGGACGTATCTGATCAAAGCTGCGGTTGTCGATTCGTCGGCCTTCTTCAGTGATCAACTTTCTGCAGATGGTTTTCTGAAGGTCATTTAATATGGCATGGACCTCCGGCTTTCGATCTTCATAATCCTCTCCCAGCTCATCAAGCACCTGTGCCCTGAAGTTTCGCATGGCATCATTTCTTGGAACCTTTTCCGGGATGATAAGACATTCTCTCATTCGGGAGCCGACCAGGGTATGTATTTTGTCGATCAGGGCCTGATCTTGTTCAAGTTGCGTAAAAGCGCGTTTGGGTTTTCCGATAAGCTCTTTTAATTTTAATTGCAGATCGATCAGCGGTTGTATGGCTTTATGGCCGAAAAAGATAGCTTCGAGGATATCGGCTTCCGAGATGATATTGCCGCCGCCTTCAACCATGACCACACCGCTTCTTGAACCGGCGACAACGATATTGATGTCGGCTTTTTCCAGATCATTGAGTTCCGGATTAATGACCAGCTCACCGTCAATCCGCGCAACACGAACGCTTGCAATGGGACCCTCAAACGGGATGTCCGAGATTTCAAGCGCGGCAGATGCCCCGATCATTGCCAGAATATCCGGATCATTTTCCTGATCCATGGAAAGCACGGTCGCGATGACCTGAATTTCACTTCGATAGCCCTTGGGGAACAAAGGACGTATCGGCCGGTCAATCAGCCGGCAGGTCAGAATTTCCTTTTCGCTGGGCCTGCCAATTTCACGCCTGAAATAATTCCCCGGAATGCGGCCAGCGGCATATATTTTTTCCTGATACTCTACGGATAGAGGCAGAAAATCAACCCCGGGGCGTTCTTCGTAGGACGAAACGACGGTAACCAGCACAATGGTTTCGCCGTATTGTACAACTACCGAGCCTGAGGCCTGTTTTGCGACATCGCCCGTTTGAATCGTCAGTGATTTGCCACCGACTTCAGCGGCTAACGTAATTCCCATAATTCTCTCCTAGTCAAAATACATGACTTAGTTTTTACGTAACAGAGTTTCCTGTTCAGCGATCCGGGTATTGAGCAGTCACTACTAAAGGCCTGTTTCATCCGTTAAACACACAATAACCGGTTGCTGATATACTAAGCAGTATGAATTAAAATCATACGGCTGAAAACGGATATTATCAGCCGTAGCTATAAGTGCCTGATCTGTGTGTTTTATGATACGGCGTTGTATGACAGTATGAATAAATTATCTTCTTAATCCTAGATCATCGATTATGTTTCGATATCGTTTAACATCTTTGTTCTTTACATAATTCAACAGTCGCCGTCTTCTTCCAACCATCATCAGTAAGCCTCTCCTGGAATGATGGTCTTTTTTGTGAATCTTTAAATGCTCAGTCAGATATGTTATCCGATGGGTTAACAGAGCAATTTGAACCTCCGGAGAGCCTGTGTCGCCATCATGAAGTTTATACTGTCCGATTAACTGCTGTTTATTTTCTACTGTTAGAACCACTTTTTTGAGCCTCCTATTTTTCAATCTTAAGTTTATCAATAGGTTAAAAGACCTGATGGAACCATAAACCTATCTTTTTCATGCCACCGTGTCAGCGCCGTACAGATCAATAAGATCAATTGATCCAAGCCCTTTCAAACGGTCGTTTATTCCGGTCTGTCACAGAAACGGACCGCGGGATATCTTTATTATCTGTCGGGTGCCTTATTTTTTCTGTTCAACACCTGAATTCGTACTCTGCTGGTAATATTTATAATACATCATGTTGCGTCCTGAATACACAACAATAATGATAAATACAACTATTTCTATCATATCTTAAAACGGCTAATAAATTTTTTTCTCTATCGACAACCTTCAGATGATTGGCGGCATGTGCGTCCATAGAAAATTCTATATCATTTTGTTTTAAGATAACGCCGTGCTGTATCTGATCCGCCAAACCGTTATAAGCGATGTATTCCGGCATATCCGGTAGTGCATCGGTCATGCGGATCAGTTTTTGTTCAAGAGAGTCAGAATCAAAAAGTTGCTGCAATTCGGCAAGAGAGACCGCTTCCCGGATCGTCAATCCGGAACTTGATATTCTGCGAAGCTGTTTCAGGTGCCCCCCACAGCCCAGTGCGTTGCCAATGTCCGCACTCAAAGTTCTGATATAGGTCCCTGCAGAGCAGGTAACTTCAAAACTGATTGTGGGCAGCTGAATATCCACTATGTTCATCGAGCTGATCGTCACTCGACGCGGCGCTTTTTGAAACGGCTTTCCACTTCTGGCCAGCTTGTAGAGGGGGATTCCCATATGCTTCAAGGCCGAGAAAATCGGTGGTTGTTGAAAAAGGCTGCCTGTAAATGCGTTAAACACCGATTCAATCTCCGAATCGGAGTATTCACCCACATCCTGTGTTGACGTAACCGTTCCGGTGCAATCCTGAGTATCGGTTTCCACTCCAAGTTGAAGAATCGCCTGATACGTTTTGCAGCCGTTAAGAAAAAAACCGGCCAGTCGGGTGGCATCATTAATGCAGCAAATCAACAGGCCGGTGGCAAAAGGATCGAGCGTGCCGGTGTGTCCGACTTTTTTCGCGTTCAGCAGTTTTTTGACCCTGGACACTACCCTTGCCGAAGACATATCCGCTGGCTTGTCGATAACAATTAAACCGTTTAATTTATCTGGTGTCAATGGTTTCAAAACGTGTCAGACAATTTAAAAATCAGTTGTTTCAATGTCGGCAAATCTGAATCGATTTCAAATCCGGCGGCATTGAAATGGCCACCTCCACCGAAAGAAGCGGCGATCGAAGCAACGTCCACGGATCCGGTTGACCGTAAACTGATATAAAAATGCTTCTGTTTGCCGTCTGTCGCATCAGTCACGTTTTCCTGAATCAGTGAAGCCATTTTTACATCCTGTATACGCAGGGCATAATTAATCAGGCCATCCAGATCTTCGATATGCGTAGAAGTTTTCTCAAGCATAGCACTCGTTACGGTCATTAACGAAATGTTCCCGTCTTTTGAGATTTCAATCGTATCCAACGCCAGATTCAGCAGGCGGATACGTTCCAGAGAATACATGCCAAAGACATGTTTGGCAACCGTGTATGGATCAACCCCGAAATCAAGCATCTTGCAGCTTATCTCGAAAGCCGATCGGTTGGTATTCTGAAACCTGAATGAACCGGTGTCGGTCAGAATACCCGTATAGATGGCGGTTGCAATGCTTCGATTCATTGGGATATCCATTGTCTGTATCAGACGATAGATAATTTCTGCTGTAGAGCTTGCACCCGGATCAATCAGTTGAACATCCCCGAAACCGCGGTTTGTAAGATGATGATCAATATCAATGACAACCGGTACACGGCCGATGATCCGCGCGGCCTTTCCTATTCGATCCAAATCCCCGCAATCTACCACCACGGCGGTATCATACAGACGGATATCGGTTAACTCATTGGTAATTCGTTCCACGGATGGGAGGAACCGGTATACGGCTGGAATAGGGTCTTCATTATACCAGGTGCATTTTTTATCCAACGCGTCCAAGCAAAGGCCGATGGCGATTAAGGATCCAATCGCGTCTCCGTCAGGATGCGTATGGGTCGCCAATAAAACCTGACGGCTATTTTTCAGAATTTGTTGGATTTGATTCATCATCACGTTGAACTGATTTTAATAAGCGATCTATATGTGATCCGTAATCAAACGATTGATCATAAAAAAATTTAAGCTCTGGCATATATCTTAAATTCAATTGACTGGCAAGGCTGCGTTTAATAAATCCCAGCGCGTGTTGAAAGGCTTGTTCAGCAGCTTCTCTTTTTTCGTCGCCTCCGGACGTGACAAAGTAAATTTTTGCTGTCCGAAGATCACGGGACATTTTTACAGCGCTGATTGTTGTCAGATCAAGGCGCGGGTCCTGAATGCCTTTTCTCAGGATATCCGACAACACCTGTTGTATTAAAACGCCGACTCTGTCAGATCGCGAAAAAGTGGTCATAGATGAATAATTTCCATTTCGGTATGTATGATTTCGGCAAGCCCCAGAGCTTCTGCCGAGTTAAACAGTTTGTCAATTTTTGAATTGATTACTGCCGGGTCGTTACCTACCAGAGCAAAGCCAATCTCCACCCGCTGATACATATCGTTGGCGCCCACTTCGGCCATTGAAACATTGAAGCGGTTTCGAATACGGTCAATAATCGATTTGACAACCCTGCGCTTGTCTTTAAGCGAATGGGATTCATGAATTCTGAATATAATTATTCCACATCCCGCAATCATATTGATGTATATCTCATGCTTTCAGAAATAACCCCATATGCATGCTATCTCATTTGAACCTCTATAAGGATATGGCCACCCGGACGATTTTTACAAATCCGCCCCCCCGGTTGTTTTAAACCAGTTCGGGTTTGATTTCCTCCATATAATAGCATTCGATGACATCGTCCAGTTTAATGTCGTTATAATTTTCGAGACTGATCCCACATTCATAACCGCTGTGAGCTTCTTTGACATCATCTTTAAAACGGCGAAGGGATGAAATTTTTCCATTATAGCGTACGATGCCATCCCGGATAAGCCGGGCCAGCTGACCCCGTTCAATTTTACCATCCGTGACATAGCATCCGGCAATCGCACCGACTTTGGGCACATGAAATACTTCCCGGACTTCGGCTCTTCCAAGAACCTGCTCCTTGAAGGTCGACGCCATCAGGCCTACAATGGCATCCTTGATTTCCTGTATGGCATTGTAGATGATGTCGTAATAACGGATATCCACATTTTCTTCATCCGCAAGCGACTGAACCTTGGGGGTAGGACGCACATTAAACCCGACGATGATGGAATCGGATACGGCCGCAAGCGACACATCCGATTCTGTAATGGTCCCCGTAGCGGAATGGACAATATGAATATTGACTTCTTCATTCGACAGTTTTATCAGAGAATCTCTCAGCGCCTCGATTGAACCGCTAACGTCCCCTTTAATAATCAGGTTCAGGTCCTTAATCTCGCCTTTTTGCATCTGTTCGTACAATTTTTCCAGGCTCAGACGGCTGGTTTTCGCTAACTCCTGCGCCCGCTGTTTCTGGGTCCGGTAAGCACTGACCTGCTTGGCATCTTTTTCGTCGGCAAGAACGGTGAATTCATCCCCGGCCTGCGGCACACCGGAAAGGCCGATAATTTCAACGGGAATGGACGGCCCTGCAGATGTTGTCTGGACGCCCCTGTCGTTGTGCATTGCCCGGACTTTACCATAACAGACCCCGCAGACTACCGAATCTCCGACATGAAGGGTTCCCTCCTGAACCAGGACGGTTGCCACGGGACCCCGACCGGAATCCAGCTTGGCTTCAATAACATGACCCTTAGCCAGCTTGTCCGGATTGGCTTTCAGTTCCAGCAATTCGGCCTGAAGCAGTATCATTTCAAGCAGCTCATCAATCCCCTGATTCTTTTTGGCGGATACTTTTACAAAAATAGTATCCCCCCCCCAGCTTTCCGGGATCAGACCTATTTCGGAAAGTTCCCGCTGGACACGATCCAGATCGGCATTGGCCTTATCAATTTTATTGATGGCGACAATGATCGGTACCCCGCATGCTTTCGAATGATTGATTGCCTCGATGGTTTGAGGCATTACCCCGTCATCGGCAGCGACAACCAGCACGACAAGGTCAGTGACCATGGCGCCCCTGGCCCTCATGGCCGTAAATGCCTCATGGCCGGGTGTATCGAGGAAGACGATTTGGCCTTTTCCCGTTGATACGTAATAGGCACCGATATGCTGAGTGATTCCCCCGGCCTCATATTCGGTTATTTTCGTTTTACGGATGACGTCAAGAAGTGAGGTCTTGCCATGATCAACATGCCCCATAATGGTTACAACAGGAGGCCTTTCGATCAGCGTGGATGGATCATCGCGTTCTGCCCGCATGACGGTCTCTTCTTCAAATGAGGCTTTTTCGACTTCGTAATTAAATTCTGTTGCTACCAGAGTGGCCGTTTCAAAATCAATGGTCTGGTTAACGGTCGCCATGACGCCTAACCCCATAAGCTTTTTAATCATTTCAGCGGCTTTGATCCCCATTCGTTTGGCCAGTTCTGAAAGAATAATGGTATCGTCAATTTTTACCCGACGCTTAATCGCTTTGGGAATGGTGATGTGAGGCTTTTCAGTCTGCGCTGCCGCTTTTGCTACAGCACCTTTGCGCCCCTTCCTGGGCAATTGTTTGGCGGAATAAAGCGCTGCCCCTTCAACGATTTCTTTTCGTCGAAAGCTAATTTTCTTTTTGAAAAATTTACGGTCGTCGACGGGTTCTTCCGGTTTTCTCTTCCACTTCTTTTTAGGTTTTTCTTCTTCCGCCTCTATTTGTGGAACAGATTTTTTGAGTGAAGGCTTGGGTTTAGAAATTTCAGGTTCAAGTTCGCGTTTGGGGATGACTTTTCCAGTCGGTTTAATCCGCTCCTTTGGTTCCTCCGCTTTGGTTTTCAAGGCTTCCTTTGGCTGAACTACACCCAGCCTGATAATTTTTGCCGGCTCATGTTTTCTTGATTTTCTGGGCTTCGGGACAACAGCTGCTTTCCGTGGGGGGGTAACCGGTTCAAGTGCGGGTTCGGATACAGGTTCAGGTTTCTCCGCTTTGCGTTCTTCCGGCGTTTCTTCTGCCGCTTTAAATTCTTCTGCCGCTTCGGAAGACTTTATTTCAGTCACTTCAGGAAAAGCTGTAGCGGCGATTGCTTCGGGATCCGCGACGATGGCTGTCGACTCAGGCGCTTCAATTGCTTCAGTTGATTCAGTTGCTTCAGGCACCTGTACCTCTTCTGAAACGGCTTCGGGGATAACCGTTTTTTCTTCGTCCCTGTTTTCAGACGGCTGCCGGGCTTCACTCAGAACCGGTTCGGGCTTGATTTCTATGCGCCGCCTTCGAATTACTGTGGACTTGACCCGCTTGTCTTCTACGGAATCCTTGCCGGACCCGTGAAGGCCGGCTTTAATCTTGCCGATTGTTTCTTTATCCAGAGAGCTCATGTGGCTCCTTACGCGGATTCCCATCTCGCTTAACTTATCAAGGAGATCCTTATTCTGCATATTAAGATCCCTGGCAAGCTCATAAACTCTGATCTTTGCCATCAATCCCCCTTCACTTAAGTTTTATTCAAAAGTTTGTTAATCTCTTGATAAGCACCTGATGGTGCTTTCATCGGATTAATCAAAATTGGTTTCAGCTGTCTTCATGAATTTTTGTGTCCGGTAATATGATTCCGCTTTCCGATGTATCCCCTGAATCGGTTTTTCGTGGTTCAGTATCCGTCTGCTGTTCCAGCTCACGATGTTGTCTGGCTGATTCAATGATACGGTTCGCATCTACTTCGGTAATTCCCGGGATTTGAGTTAAATCCTCCAGATTGCATTGAGCCAGTTCTTCGGCAGAATAAAATCCTTTTTCATACAGTGCATCTGCCAGACTGATGGTAATGCCTGGAAGGGACACCAACGATTCATAGCCTGCTTTTAATGTTTTACTGTATTTCGATTCGCTCTTGACATCAAGTCGCCATCCGGTCAGTTTGCTGGCCAGCCGAACATTCTGCCCTTTTTTCCCAATGGCTACGGAAAGTGACTCATCAGGAACGATCACTTCCATTGAATGGTTGTCCTCGTCGATAACGACTCTTGATATGTCAGCCGGAGCAAGGGCATTGCAGACAAACTTTGCCATATCCGGATGCCACGTCACGATGTCGATTTTTTCACCTCTGAGTTCCTGTACTACGTTTTGCACCCGGCTGCCTTTCATTCCGACGCATGCGCCTACCGGATCGATATCCGAATCGCTCGATGCCACAGCTATTTTTGATCTGCTGCCGGGCTCCCGTGCGGCTCCCATGATTTTGACGACCCCTTCGCTGATCTCCGGGACCTCCGTTTTAAACAAATTGCTTAAAAAATTCGGATGAGTTCGAGAAAGAATGATTTGAGGGCCACGTGTATCAGACAAAACGTTGAGTATGTATGCTCTGATTCGATCACCACGCCGGTAGGTTTCCTTGGGGACCTGTTCCCGGGAAGGAAGTATGGCCTCCGTTTGTCCCAGGTTCACGATCGTATCGTTATGGTCAAATCGTTGTACAATACCATTGATGATTTCACCTTTACGTTCGATAAAACTTGAGTAAACAGCGCTTCGTTCGGCATCCCGCATTTTTTGAATTATAACCTGCTTAGCCGATTGGGCAGCTATCCTTCCAAATGTGGATGTGTCCATTTTTGTGCCCAGGCTGTCCCCGATTTCACATTCCGGATCCAGAGTATAGGCTTCCTCGAGACTGATTTGAATATCGGGTTCGGCAACTTCTTCCACAACCTCCTTAAATTGAAAAACTTCTATTTCGCCGGTTTCTTCATTGTATTTTACCTCGATATCAATTTTATTGCCAAATCGTTTTTTGGCAGCTGACTTTAAAGCCTCTTCGAGTGCCTTAACTAAAATTTCCCGATCGATCCCCTTATCCCGGCTGACCTGATCAATAACGCGTTTGATATCTGTTATAAACATCAGCTTTCTCCGTTATAATTCTCCAGTCGTGCTCTGGCTATATCACCATAAGGAATATTGATTGTTTTATCATTTGCCAACAGCATTACCGTTTCACCTGAAAGCCCCATCAAAATACCCTTGAAATTTTTCTGCCCGTCAATAGGGCGGGAAGTTCTGATTCTTGCAGACTGCCCCTTAAATTTTTGAAAATCACTGAGCCTGCCTACCGGTCGATTCGATCCAGGTGATGATACTTCGAGAAGGAATGCTTCCCTGGTTTCCAGATGGACATCCAAAAGATCGTTCATCTGATGCGAAATATTCACACAATTATCCAGTGTAATTCCCCCGGCTTTGTCAAGGTAAATCCGCAGAATGTTCCCCCTTGATTCATACTGGTATTCAACATGGACCAGTTCCAGGCCTTCAGCCATGCACAAAGGCTCCAGCAGGCCGGTGACCTGATCGACAAGCTGGTCGTTATTTTCCGGGTTGTTCACCGGTTTTACGGCAGATGGCCGTTTACTGCCCCTTTGTTTTTTTTTTGCGTTCACTGTGCTTAATCACCCCTAAAATACAAAAAAACGGGCTATTGCCCGTTCTCTTTAATCTATGCGGATAGATGCTCTGTGGATTGAAATGCTACTTCAACTTACATATGACACCATTAAAATAGAAGACATTCGGACCCCACACACATAGATAAAAGCGCTACCGAATCAATTATTCAGAAAAGGCAAATGAATGGAGCGGGCAACGAGATTCGAACTCGCGACACCAAGCTTGGGAAGCTTGTACTCTACCAACTGAGCTATGCCCGCTCTTGATCATTTTAGAAAAATATGACAAAAAACTGCTTTTGTCAATATTTTAAACCGTTATGAACCCGTAAAAAATATTAAACGTAAAAAATGGATACGGTACAGGTCATATCCATTTTTCTACAACAGATCATATCTATCTAAAATCAATCCATTAATTGTTCTGACATAAGAAATCAGGGGGGCTGACATGGACACTCCGGATGTTTTTATTCTGGTCTCAACATAAAACTTTCCCAGATGGTTGCAAAAAGATCTGAACAAGCCATCTAAGATGAGAAAGATATAGTCAGCAATGATCAAGCCTATGAAACATCATTCCGGTTTGAATTTACAAAAATTTTTGTTCAATCCGATCGACAGTCTGAAACGCATCATCGACTGGAACCATGACGAAAAACTCATGCGCGCCCTTATCCGGGAATTAGAACTCATTTACCGTATATGGGCGCTAATCAAGCAAATCCCGAATGTCCTTCAATTCCATAAGAATATCATCGACGATATCAGGGGATGAATGCCGTGAAGAGCGCAAATATCGCTTGGCGCCTTGAATGGTATATTTTTTATCGTAAAGCAAATGCTTTATCTGAAGGATACGTTCTACATCACCTTTTCGGTACAGACGTTGACCGGTAGGGGTACGCTTAGGTGAAATGGTTGAAAATTCCATTTCCCAGAATCGCAATACATAGGCCGGAATCCCTGACAGCTTGCTGACCTCACCGATTCGAAAATAAAGTTTGTCCGGTAAAGTGGATTGGGATATCACTTCTTTGCCCATATGACAGTGCATGATTTTGATTTAATTTGAATTAAGTGGGTAACATCGCATCAAACACATGTAACAGTTTATCAGATATAGCCTTATGAACTTCATTGACCGTCTGGTCTTCCAGGGTTTCTGACGGCGACCTGTAAGTAATCCTCAGTGTAAGACTTTTTTTACCCACAGGAATCGGCTCCCCGGCATACATGTCAACTATACGGATCTCTGAAATAAGCGCTTCATTCATGACTTTAATATGCTCAGGAATATGCTGGGCTTCGACCGTATTGGATACGATTAATGTAATATCTCTGGAAACCGATGGAAATTTGGGTATCGGCACGGCTATCTTTGCCGAAGGAATCGAGTCGCTCAGGGCAGCGGTATCGAGTTCGAAGATATATACGGTTTGTTTTAAGTCATAATTGGTCAATACGGATGGATGAATTTCCCCAATAAGGCCGACAGGTCTTTGCCCGAACAAGATTTGTGCCGTGTAGCCGGGTCTGGTATATGTGCAGAGAGCATCCTTCATACGGGTAAATCGGGTATCGGTTATACCGAAACCACGCAAAAGGGCTTCCACTACGCCTTTGAGGTCATAAAAATCACAGTCGATTTCCTTGCTGTACCAGCAGGAAGGGTGTTTTGAGCCCGTCCATAATCCGGCAATGATTTCAGTTTCCTTTGGCAAATGGTCTTTTCCGGTACTGATAAAAATTTTACCTGTTTCAAAAATTTTCAGATGTTTGACCTGCTGGGATATATTTCGGTGTGCGGTTTCCATCAGACCTGGTATCAGAGAGCTTCTCATGACGGCCTGATCTTCTGAGATCGGATTTAAAATGATTATCTGATTCCGCTTTGGATCATCAGCGGGCAAACGCATTCGATCACACGAATGCTTACTGATAAAGCTGTAGTTAATCGTTTCAGAGAATCCAAATCCGGTCATCAATTGTCTAATTTTATTTCTGAGATCGAAAAGGATCGAAGATCCCCGTCTTTCCGCCGGTATGAGCGGATATGTAGTTGGAATTGTATCATAGCCGGATAGACGGGCCACCTCTTCGCTGAGATCTACCTCCCGGGTCACATCCACTCTGAATGAAGGGACGGTTACGTTAAGCGTTTCATCTGTTTCGTTGTTCGTCCTGAAACCGACGGAACTTAAAAGTTGAGCCATTTTGGCAATATCAAGATGCAGGCCAAGTCGAGAATTGGTTTGTCCGACATTCAATGGGATTGTCTTTTTAACGGCTTTAACCGGATTTTGATCGATTATACCGCCAATCAGAATGGCTTCCGCGAGGTCGCCAATCAGCTGGGCGGCCCGGTTGATCGCCTTTATCGTTCCCTCAGGATCAACACCTCGCTCAAAACGATGTGAAGCCTCGGTGGCAAGCCCCAATTTTTTTGCCGCTTTACGAATATTGGATGGGGCGAAGCAGGCGCTTTCCAGCAGAATCCGGCGGGTATCGGATTTGATTTCAGAATCATAGCCACCCATTACACCGGCGATGGCAATCGGTTTTCTGCCATCACAGATCAAAAGCATATCATCGGCCAGTTTTCGTTCTTTCTGATCCAGTGTTTTGAACATTTCACCATCAGTCGCCGTTCGAACGACGATCCGGTGCTCAGCGAGACGATCAAAATCAAATGCATGAAGCGGTTGCCCGGTTTCCATCATTACGAAATTGGTGACATCGACAATATTATTGATGGGACGCACACCGATCGAAAGCAGTCTGTTCCGAAGCCACGGAGGCGATGGTGCGATGGTGACGTTTTCAAGTACTCTTACCGTATATCTATGACAGAACTCCGGCGCTTCAATGGTGACGGAAGTCAAATCAGCTATATCCCCTTCCGCATCTGGAAGGATGATATCCGGGTAATTGAGTCGGGTTTTTCGGATAGCCGCAGCCTCTCTGGCAATGCCAACGATGCTGAGGCAGTCCGGCCGGTTGGGTGTCAAATCAATGTCCAGAACCGGATCTGAAAGTTTGAGAGCCTTTGACAGGCATTGCCCTGAAGGCAGTGTGTCGGCAAGCGCCATGATCCCGTTTGAATCTGTGCCGATCCCCAGTTCGTTTTCGCTGCACAGCATGCCTTCAGACGCTTCGCCGCGTATAACTGTTTTTTTAAGAATCGTTCCGTTTGGAAGAACTGTGCCGGGAAGAGCCAACGGCACAACCATCCCTTTTTTAATGTTCGAAGCGCCGCATACAACCGAAAGCATTTTATTGCCGGCATCAACTTTGCAGAGATGAAGTTTTTCTGCATTTGGATGACAAGTTATGTCTACAATCCGGCCAACGACTACAGACGACAGATAGTCGTAATGGTCATAAATCGATTCAACTTCTAATCCGGCCATAGTGAGTGATTCAGCCAGATCCTTTGCATCCATTTCTACAGGGACATACTGTTTGAGCCAGCTTAAACTTACTTTCATATCAAAATTGCCTTAAAAATCTGAGATCGTTTTCATAGAATTTACGAATATCATCAATTCCATATTTGAGCATGGCAATGCGTTCAATACCCATTCCAAAAGCAAATCCAGTATAGCGGGACGTATCGTACCCCACATTTTCAAAAACAGCCGGATGCACCATGCCAGCACCCAGTATTTCAAGCCATCCGGTCTGAGAACACACACGACAGCCGGCGCCCCTGCACATGACGCACAGAATATCCACCTCTGCACTCGGCTCTGTAAATGGGAAAAAACTGGGGCGGAATCTGAGGCGGATCTGATCATCAAACATTTGATGAATAAATGTTGTCAAGATGCCTTTCAGGTCCCCAAAGCTGACGCCCCTGTCCACCAGCAAGCCTTCCACCTGATTGAACATGGGGGTATGGGTCAAATCTGAGTCACATCGATAAACCTTGCCCGGCGCGATGATTCGAACCGGTGGAGACTGCTTCTCCATAACACGGATCTGCATGGGTGATGTCTGAGTTCTCAGAACGATATTGTCTGACACATAGAATGTGTCCTGCATGTCGCGTGCCGGATGGTCTTTAGGAATATTTAATGCTTCAAAATTATAATAGTCCGTTTCGACCTCCGGGCCTTCGGCAATCTCAAACCCCAGATTTGCGAAAATACCGCAGATCTGCTGAGCGACCTGAGAAATGGGATGCAAAGATCCCGCCTGTTCAATTCTGCCCGGAAGAGACACGTCGATGAAGTCTACGACCTTGGAAGCTTCCGTCTCAATGCACTTCAACGTATCGTTGAACGTTTTTTCCAGTATTTTTTTAACTTCGTTTGCTTTTTCCCCAGCCCTGGGACGCTGGTCCGGCGGCAGCTTGGCTATATTTCTCAAAAAAAGAGTTATGATACCTTTCCGCCCCAGATATCGGGTTGAAAGCGCTGCTATACTGTCTTGATCAGAAGCGGTTTCAAGTTCTTTCAACGCCTCTGCATAAATCTGCTCTATAGATTTTTCCACTTCCCTTGCTCTGATTTTTACTTAAATAATGTTGAATAATCTATTATTACAGCGGTAAAAATACTTGCACCCCAAAGATTAGAGCTGCTGCGATGCAAGTGCTGCGATTTTAGAAAAACCTGATGGATCAGAGACTGCCAGCTCCGCCAGGACCTTCCTGTCAAGCTCAATACTGGCAAGCTTTAATCCGTGAATGAATTTACTGTATGGCAGATTATTCATTCGGACACCTGCATTGATGCGGGCAATCCAGAGCCTTCTGAAATCCCGCTTTCTTGCCTTCCGATCACGATATGCATACATAAGCGCTTTATCCACGGAATCAGCGGCCGTTCGAAATAATTTGCTGTGTCCGCCTCGAAAGCCTTTCGCCAGCTTTAATACCTTATTGCGACGTCTTCTTGCCTTAAAACCCCTTTTAATACGCACGGTTCTTTTTCTCCTATTTTTTATTTAACAGTATGTAATAATTTATCCGTTCGGAAGAAGCCTTCTCAATTCTTTCATATCCGATTTGTCAATGACATATGCTTTTCTTAAAGACCGCTTTCTCTTGGTTGTTTTTTTGGTCAGAATGTGGCTTGCATGGGATTTGGTATAAATATATTTCCCTGAGCCTGTTTTTTTAAACCGCTTTGCAGCCGCCCGATTTGTTTTTATTTTTGGCATAATTCTGTTTTTCCTTTACAGTGTTGTTTAACGCACCATGATATGCAGTGTGCTTGTCGGCGCTTATAAATAGGACCGACTTCCTCACATTTTTGAACAGAAGAGCATGTGACGGATCGGCTTGTAGAAATTTACAATGCCATTATCTCAGACGCTAAATTTGCGAACATAAACTTTTTTTGAAAAATCATCAAGTATAAATATTATAAAAATGAATGGGAGAAGAAACAAGTTCAGACACAAGGTAAAAATCCGGCCGAATTAAAAAACAGAAGGCGTGAGTATGTTTCGATACAACTCACGCCGGCAAGAAGATCCGTTTTCAGAGGATGGGTGGCAGGTCTGTTGATTATTTCGGTGATAACACCATTATCATTGTGCGGCCTTCAAATTTGGGGCTTTGTTCCACTTCCGCAAATTCAGCTGTTTCATCCGCAATCTTTTTTAACAACTCTCTGCCCAAGTTTGAAAGCGTTATTTCCCGACCCCTGAAAATTACGGTAACCTTGACTTTGTCTTTTCTTTCAATAAATCGCCTGATGTGACCGATTTTTACCTCAAGATCATGGTCTCCGGTTTTGGGCCGTATTTTAATCTCCTTGAGTTGAAAAGTGCTCTGTTTCTTCTTGGCTTCCTGCTGCTTTTTTGTCAGTTCGTATTTATATCTCCCATAATCCATTATTTTGCAAACCGGAGGGGTTGCAGTGGGAGATAGCTCGACAAGATCAAGGCTGTGATCAGCAGCGAGAGCGAGAGCTTCACGAATTGAAACGACGCCGACCTGACTCCCGTCGGGACCTATCAACCGGACTTCTCTGGCTCTTATTTCTTCGTTTATATTTGTTCTTTGTTTTTGGGGTCGTCTTGAAACTGTTATACCCTCACCTCCTGCGGCAGATATGGTTAATGTAATTTGAGTTGTTTTCCGAATCGAATTCAGACGAACAACCTAAAATTATTACTCTTCATATGAGAAATATATAACAACATTTATAAATGCAAGAAAAATTTTATTAAATTTAAGGTTTGGTACTTTGACAGCACCGGTTCCGCAGCCAGAAGGCTGTAGCAAACTTGCGTTTCTGCCTGCAAAAACTCTTTTACTATATCATTGAAATGGTATGGGGGCAACAAATTGGATTAAAATCTTATCTGCCGGAGACCGGCCGTAAGCGGGCTGTCGATGCTGACTCTGCGCAAACAAAGAATCTCAACCTATGTCCATAGAAAAAAATAAGGGCGGAAAAGAAAAACGCGGGGTGGTTTCCTGCGTTGAAAAGTAATTTAATTTTAAGGTGATGCCGGGGCCAGGGAACGTGTGGTATTAAAAAAGCAAAAAGCCCGGGGATTCTATCCCGGGCCCATGCGGTTTTGAATGCTGGCGGAGAGAGAGGGATTCGAACCCTCGGTGGAAGTTTCCCCCCACACTCGCTTAGCAGGCGAGCGCCTTCAGCCGACTCGGCCATCTCTCCATCTTTCTGGCGGAGGGAGTAGGATTCGAACCCACGGAGCCGTTAAGCTCAACGGTTTTCAAGACCGCCGCCTTCAACCACTCGGCCATCCCTCCTTTAAAAAAAATTTTATATCATTTAAGTTCGGTCAGGTCAATAAATTTTATTATTATATGGTTTCCTTTGGGTGATGATAATGGTATTTTGCCGGGTCCTGAAATTCTTAAAAAATTGAGTACCGCTGTACCGACAGATTGGGATATGCTTTCGGTTAAATTTGCTTTTTAAATTGGAAAATACTGTTATTTCAATTAGTTTTAATATGGACACATATCTTTATTGACATGAAGGATATTTTATGATTTCCGGTATAACGCAACAAAAATTTACAACTTCCAACAAATTAATTCAAGGGCTGTTAAAGGAGATGTGTCTTGAAACAAAAATACGTACTTACAAAACGAAATGATGAAAACAAATTAGTGATATCGGAATTTGCCGAGTTGGATAAAGGCGGGTTATCTTTTCTTTGCGAGGAATGTTATGATCGCCAGCAGATTGAGACGGCTATGGAAAAAGGCAAAGTTTCGCTGATTTCGAGTTTGAGAACCGAGAATATGTTTCCGTGCGGACAATTCGCTGATCTACTGGCTGAGTCTGTCATGACGTTGTATCGTTCAGAAAACCAGCAGCCGATGGAAATTTTTTTCAATGACGTCGATCTGTTGAAAAAAGACCCTCAACCCATTGATATTATTGATGAAGAGGCCGTTGTGATTGACGAACTGCTGGATGATAAACTGGATGAAGATTTTGATGACGGGCCAGCGCTTGGAAGTATCAGTTCTCCGTTAAAAATTGCCGATGATGAAACGCTTGATATCGGGAAAGAAGAATAATTTACGGCATGGATTTTTTATTATCAGGCCTGCGGCCGGTGATCGACAAAAGCATCAGGACAATACCGTCATGGGGTTCTGGTGCTTTTGCTGTCCATAACTTTAAAATAAGAATCTCTCAAAAATAATTGCCAGTTTTATTTGGAGCAGCGCCTGCCGACACTGGCCGTACCCGGGGTGTGGAGTAATTAAAACCAATTCCGTACATTGCGGTCGTCTATCTGTCAACTACCCGATTTTCAAGTCTTACTCATGTTTCACGTGAAACGATTACTTTCCAATACAAAACTGGCTGAAAACATGATCCAAAATATCTTCATTGACGTTAATTCCCAATACTTCCGCGAGCGCATCCATACCCTCCCGCAGATCAATCGCAACAATCTCGGCGGGCATATCCGCACGCAAGGCTTCCTGGCAAGATCGAATCGAAAGCGCACTGCGTTCCAGGGCTATTTTGTGCCTCAAATTTGGAATTACTTCAGACTGCCCATCCGTAACGTTCTTTACCAGCATCGAATGAATTAAAGTCTTCAGCTCATTGATTCCTTTATTAAAAAGAGCGGACACAGGGGTAACCGGGACAGCAGAAAACGCTTCAGGTAACCGTACCGGCTTGTCTTCTTCGAAAAGGTCAGACTTATTGAGCACACATATCATTGGCTTCTCCTTAATGCCTTTAACAATATGCAAATCCTCTTCAACGACCGGCAATCCGCCATCAATTACAAACAACACCAGATCGCTTTGTTCGATACAGTCATAAACCTTTTCAATCCCAATCGTCTCGACAGGGTCATCTGTTTTATGCAATCCGGCGGTGTCGGTAATAGTTACCGATATATCAGCGATACTAAACCGGTCATCGATAAAATCACGGGTTGTTCCGGGTATAGGGGCCACAATGACACGATTTTTCTCAAGAAGGCAATTCATCAGGCTCGACTTGCCCACATTGGGTCTCCCAATGATAACGACCTTGATTCCGTCACGATAAACATGACCGTTATCATACCGGTCGATCATCACCTGAATCGGGTCCAGAACCAGCTGTTGAAGTTGTAGAATAACACGGGTTCTATCGAGCACATCATCGATATCGTCCGGAAAATCAATAGCGGCATCTATCTGTGTTAACATATCAACCAGGACACCGCGAATGGATTCAATCTGACGGCTGAAATCCCCTTTCAGCAAATGAGCAGCCGCTTCCAATTCCCTTCGGGATGTGGCGTTGATAATGTCAATTACAGCCTCGGCTTGTGCCAGATCAATACGGCCATTAACAAATGCTCTTCTTGTAAATTCACCGGGTTGAGCGATCCGTGCCCCCTGTTTGAGAACCAGCTTCAACACAGCGTTCATGACAGCTCCCCCGCCGTGGCTATGGATTTCAACCACATCTTCACGGGTGTAAGATCTCGGCGCCTTCATCACCGCAAGAAGGACCTCATCGACAATCCACCTTCGATCCGGATCGATTACATATCCATAATAAAGGCGATGAGATTCGACATTCTGCAACGCATATAATTCATCCTGCTCGGTATATGGAGAAAAACCGGGCTTTCGAAAAATTGACAGGGCTATGGGCAAGGCATCCGCACCTGAAATTTTTACAATTCCGACACCGCCATTGCCAATGGGTGTTGCAATGGCAGCAATAGTTGAATCATTGATCATGGTATCATTCATAATGCATAAAGCCCGGGCTTACTGCCCGGGCTCTCATTTATCTGCCTCAATGAACATGACGGCGTTAATACATCAAACCGTATCCATTATCATTGACGCAGAGACTCATTAAGGGCCGCAGAAAAAACTCCACCGTCCTGCTTGCCGGTTTATCCGTCTTCCGCGTTGTATCAAGCAGCACATTCAATGATTATGCACCTTTTGATACGCATCAAAATCAAACGAAAATCAAACTCCATCCCGGCTCAATTTATTCTTGCCGAAGCAATTAAAACGACCCGCAAGGACTATCCCTGCCTGCGTTTTCGTTGAAACGACTTGCCCGGGAATATCATCAGCTTTCTGTATAAGCCATCACCGACGCTCTGGGTTCGAACGTCAGTATCTTCCTTTAGTGCCAGATGAATAATTCTTCGATCATGAGAATTCATCTGCCCGGCAGTAACCGGCTTTCCGGACAACTTGACCTTGATCGACAACCGTTCAGCAAGCTTTTGAAGTCGATCACGCTTTGCCTCCAGATATCCTTCCACATCAATTTGAACCCTGCGTTTTTCCATGGAATGTTTATTAACAACTTTTTCAACGATATATTGAAGCGCTTCAAGCGTTTGTCCACGTTTGCCGATTAAAATAGCCGAATTTCCGCCTTCAACATTAAACAGAATACGTTCCGGAGACTGGTCCACCGTAACGACTGCCCCCTCGGTAATCAAACCAACGATTCTCTCCAATATACGCACGCCAAGTTCCACAGAATTGATATCATCTCCAGCTTCATGAGCAGGCGACTCTTCGGAGACGCTGACCGGCTGGGACACGCTGACCGCTTCTGTTGCCTGCGGCTTCACGCTGTCGGTTAAAGGAGCTTTATCTTTTTTATCTGAAGCAGATTTCGTCTTCGGCTCTTTTACATTTGAAGATAGCACTTTTTTTTCATCAGATTCGGGCATCGAAACACGTATTTTGGCTTTTTTAGCGCCAACCAGTCCAAAAATACCGGTCGATCCGTACGAAATAACATCATAGCGTAAATCTTCCCGGAGAATATTCAACTGTTCGCACGCTATCATAACTGCCTTATCTACATTTTTGCCCTCAAACTCAAAGTTTGGTGTCATATGTAACCTCCACCGCTATGCATATTTTCTTGAAATATAATGCTGCTGAGAAATAGAAAGGATATTGTTCACAAGCCAGTAAAGGACCAGACCGGATGAAAAATTTATAAAGATAAACGTAAAAAACAGCGGCATCAGCATCATCATCTTAGCCTGGGTTGGATCTCCCGGCGTCGGCGTCATCTTCTGCTGCAAAAACATTGTCCCCCCCATAATAATGGTCAACACCGGTATCCCGTAAGGCGGTTCCATGAATGGAATTGAAAAACCGAAGTGAAAAAGGCGATCGGGCGCTGACAAATCATTAATCCAGCCCAAAAAGGGTGCATGTCGAAGCTCGATAGCTTCATACAGCATACGATAAAGCGCAAAAAAAACAGGAATCTGAACGATCATTGGAAGGCATCCACCCATGGGATTGATCTTATAAATTTTGTACAACCCCATCATTTCCTCGTTCATTCTTTTTTTATCATCTTTGTATTTTTCACGTATTCCCGTCATTAAAGGTTGGAGTTTTTTCATATCATTCATGGACTTATAACTTTTTGATCCCAACGGCCACAAAATAATTTTGGTAAAAACGGTCAGTATAATGATCGCAATGCCATAGTTCGGAATGATACCATATAATTTATTCATCAACCAGAGACATGGTTTTGCAAGAATATCAAACATTCCAAAATTAATCACTTTATCGATCCCGTGTCCGATGGGCTTTAACACATCCATGCTCTTGGGCCCGAAAAACAGCTGATAATTGAATTGCTCCTGCGAGCCGGGACCAATCACCACCCCGGGATGAATGAGTTCATTTTGCAGCCAGTTATCTTCTCTGATCAACAGCTTCATTTCACCTTCAACGGGCTGATCAGCGATAATGCTCGACATGAAATACCGGTCCTGCATTGCAATCCAGCTGATTTCACCGGGAAAAACATTTTTATCCTTCAGTTTTTTCAGTTTAACCCGGTCTATCTTGTTATTGATCATGCCGCTGGGACCGACAAATCCGTAACGACTGCTTTTATCATCAACCCGGCCGTTCAACGACAACGCGATGTTTCCCTGAAGAGATTGACTTGATCCATTTTGAATGGTAATTGCCAGTTCAACCCGGTAGGTATCCGGATTAAAAATAAATCTCTTTTCAACGGTAATCCCCTGCGGAGAATTCCAATAAAAAGAAACCGGCTGTGATGCATTTGTAATTTCAAGAGATTCAAGATCGTTCTGTGTTTTATATACGACCCGATCCAGCGCCTGAAGTGAACTTCCGGAAAATGTCAGTCCAACACTGCCGAATGGATTGTCTTCGGCAATGAGTTCTTTTAAATCAGAGTCTGATTCGACCGCTTCTCTGTATTTTTTCAACACAAAACTTTTTAACAAGGCCCCGGATTCAGAGATTTCCACTTCATAAAGCGGTGTTTTGACAGTAACCGTCTTTGACCGTTCAATCAGTGGGATTGAAGGCTGAGGGACTGCCTCTGAAGGAACGGTTGCGGGCATGGTCAATTCTTTATCATCGATGAGCGGCATAACTTTTTTAACCTGATTCTCAGTTTGCACGGAGGGTTCGTTTTTTTTCAACGAATCTGTATCCACAAAAAGAGTCTGCCATAAAAAAAACACAAGAAAAGACAATGCTACAGCAATTAGCAATCGGCGTTGCTCCATGAAAAAACTCCTAAGTTAAATTTGATTGCGATATCGATATTAATATACCTTCGTTTGCTTTATTGAAATGAAATAAGGCATGGATTCTGTTTAATAAAAATGAGGAATAACCGGGGACCTGTATGATCAAAGCATACCCGCATGGGTTCAACTCTCAGTATAAAATGGCAGGGATTGTGATTCAAACGGCTTTTTATCAAGTTGTTCCGGATGCTTGAAGCGGGTATCATTACGGATCCATGATCAATATTTTTGCCGAACCATACTGCAGAATCAGTCGACCATCCAAAAAAAAAATTCACGATCCGCTAAATCCGTCACCCCGTTAGAATCACGACGGATCCCGGATAGCTATCAATATACGGACCATCGTCTGGCTGTCTGCAATACGACAAATTTTGCATTGTTATAGCCCATTTCCAATCCATATATGCGTCATTTCCTGACATTCATGGTACCGGGTCATAACCTCCCTCATGAAACGGGTGGCATTTCACCAACCGTTTTAATGACAGCACTCCCCCCTTCATCACACCATGCGTCTTAATCGCCTGATATGCATATTCAGAACAGGATGGGTAAAACCGACAGACCGGTCCGAAAAGCGGCGATATCAAATACTGATATATTTTAATGATGAACAGCAATATTCTTCGGATGATCGATACCCCTCATTATCTTTTCAAAAATTTGCTGAAGGGCTGAATACGCTTGGGGCGATGTCAGCTCTGAGGCGTTTTTCTTGGCAATGATGTTAATATCATAGAACCCTTTAATGTGGCGTTTGTTCAACCGAAAAAATTCGCGGCAGTAACGTTTAATTGTATTTCGGATAACGGCGTTTCCGACTTTCTTCGTTACTGTAATGCCAAGGCGATTTATCTCAACCGTATTCGTCATATAAAGCCCTACGAAAAACTGATTCTGAACTTTGCTGCCAAATTGAGATATATGTTGATATCCGGATCGCTTACGGATTCGTTCGTCCCTGGTGAATGAAAATGTTTTCAAAAGCAGTTGCCCACGCCCCCCACCACACACATATTGCAGCCGACAAAAATGTCTGCTTACATCTCAATCAAACTACCGTCACAATCATCAGGAATATCGAGCTTGCCCCCATACACAAAACTGAGTAAAATCGTTCCAGACAGGTCCTTTGATCTCCTCACGTGGCGTTGTCAGTGGCCGAACAAAAAACCCGATCCTTTTTCAACCTGCAGGGATAACAAAAAAATTAATCCATGGATTTCAATTTACCCTCTGCGGGACGCGCATCAGCGCATCCCGATTCGGCATCCCTTTCCGACCTGACGACACAGCCGTTTTACACTTGTTTCAGCATATCGGCCTGAGATGTAAATTCACATTACACACCTGCCGGAAATCAGCAGGCCAGACGCTTCCGTCCTTTAGCCCGTCGCCTCTTTATAACATTTTTACCTGCTTTTGTTGACATTCGCTTCAAAAATCCGTGTGTACGCGCACGTTTAATTTGACTGGGCTGATATGTTCTCTTCATAATTCATCATCCTCTATTTAATATTGAGTTTCAATTAGTTGTATCCATGGGCACAGCTTATCACGAATTGCTGCACGATGCCATTCACGTAATAATTTAAAAAACTGTCCGGGTCCGTACTGAATGCCTGCTTCTGCTGAAACCTGTCTCATGCTTATCGTCCGGGCCCTCATACCATTCAATCTCAGTTTCCGGACAATCTTTTTGTTAAACCCGTCAGAATCAGGAAAGGTACATACGATCCAGCCTGACAGCGGGGCGAAAGAAGATCAGAACCCCTGAACTACATGATTGATTCACACAGTTTAATCCACTGACATTAATACAGGGTTATTTGCATGTCAATATTCAATATCCAACAGAATCAGGGATCCGAATCCGATTCATGGGACTTTAACGCCGGAAGTTCAAGTCTTTCGACTTGAACATGAAAAAAATACCGGATTTTCGTTCAGGTATCATTACAGTTTCATTATTACATATTTTTTTTTATAAGCCTCAATATCGGCATATCCTGGGCCTGTGAACACATAGGGCTCACACACAAAACCCACATTGTCAGCGTCGATGAACCCTGTCTGGCTGCGTTGCAAAAGTTCGGAATATACCGAATATTTCTGCTTCCACGCCTTGCCGGGCAAACGCCTCAGCACTCAGAATTACGAACTCATTTTTTTACAAACCATTATCCGCCAAGGATCTCCACGATATCGAACTCCTCCAGATGGTATTCTTTTTTTGAAACGATACCGATCTGCTTACCGATTTTTTGTTCGAGTGACAGAAGCAGCTGCCTCTCTTCGTCATGCAGATAGGCTTCAATCTCCGGACTTACCGTCAACAGCAGCTTGTCACCCACCATATCATGACCGGAATACAGCAATGCACGATAAATTTGATAACAAATCGTCCGCCTGGAAATGATATGCCCTTCCCCATCACAGTTCTGACAGGGTTCGCACAGCATGCCAGTCAATGATTTACGGGTTCGCTTTCGAGTCATCTGGACAAGCCCGAGCTCAGTGAAGGGCAGGACATGGATTCTGCTCCGATCCTTTAGCATGGCTTCCTGGAGCGCTTCAAACACTTTTTTCTGATTGTTTTTGCGGACCATATCAATAAAATCGATAATAATGATTCCGCCGATATCTCTCAACCGAATCTGATAGGCAATTTCCTTTACCGCCTCCAGATTGGTTTTCAAAATGGTTTCCTCAAGATTCCGCTTTCCGAGATAGCGGCCGGTATTCACATCGATGGCGACCAGTGCTTCTGCCCGCTCAATGACGATATACCCGCCGGATTTGAGCCATACTCTCCGGTTCAACGCCCGGGAGATATCACCATCGATATTAAAGGCCTCAAAAACGGGTTCGGCGCCTTCGTACAGTTCAACACAATCGCTCATGGACGGGTTCACCATATTCAAAAAATTCAGAACCAATTCATACTCACGCCGATCGTCTATGATAATATTGCCCACCTCATGGATCATCAGATCCCTGACAGCACGCAGAGCGATTGCCAGTTCCCGGTGCAGCAGAGCAGGAGCGGAAATCGACTGATATTTATTCTGTATCGTTGACCAGAGCTTTTGAAGAAATGTCATTTCCTCGGCCAGTTTTTCTTCACTGACGCCTTCGGCGGCAGTTCTGACAATATAGCCCTCATTTCCGATACGCAGGGATAGAACCGCATTTTTCAGCCGATCGCGTTCAGCCGGATTTTCTATTTTTTTTGATATTCCGATGTGATCCGAAATCGGCAAAATCACCATAAACCGTCCGGGCAAGGATACATACGACGTTACCCGTGCACCCTTGGTCCCGAGGGGGGACTTAACGACCTGAACCATGATTTGCTGACCTTCTGAAATCAGCTCGTCAATGGCATACGCAGGTCCGGAAACCGGGGGTGAGGAGACATCCCGATTATAGTCGACTTTGCGGTCCAACCCGGCTTTCACATACTGATACGGATGCTGAATATACCCGTCCCGGTCAATGACGATATCGTCAACATACATAAATGCGGCCTGAGGCAGGCCTATATCGATAAAAGCCGCCTGCATGCCAGGCATCACTTTCTGCACCCTGCCGCTGTAAATATTTCCGGAGATATCCGATTGATCGCTTCGTTCGACAAACAACTCGACAATGGCCTCATCTTCAAGAAGCGCAACCCGGGTTTCCGGTTCTGTCACATTGATAACAAGCGTTTTATCCATAGATTTTAAATCCTGTAAGACAGTTCGTATCGGTCGGTCACAAGGCGGTAACAGGGATTACAGCCGGTTACACGCCGTAATTGACCGGTTGTTCCGCCAGAAGATTACCTTGATGGCACATACGCAACATGTCAAAAACGCCGGAAACAATAAGAGCTGTAAAAATCCGAAATTTCATTAATCCGCCTGCAACGCATCCAGCTTCAGGATATCGGCCAGAATGAGCTGCTCTTTTGAAATCCCGAACACGCAGGCGATCACCTCCGATGGCCTCATCGTTTTTCCGGGCTCAGCGGCCAGAGCCAGCTTCAGAATCCGGGGACTTATCAATTTTATTTCGACAACCATTTCTTTGAGGTTGATCTGTTTCGCATTGCCTTTCCGATTGACCCGGTTAATGACCATTTCAGTCATTTTAACAAAATCCGACAGCCTCGCCTCATCAAAAGCGCCCTCTTTCAACGTCACCCGGTAAAGGTGGGGCCGGCTCTGCCCGCTAGGGTTCATTTCATTTTCAGATAGCCACTCATGCAGGACAATCCCCTCCGGCAACAGCGGATTTAATAAAAACGGAACATCAGCCGGATTCGTTTCAGAGGAAACCGTAAGGTACACATCCTCTTTTTCACTTTCCATACCGATCGGCAGAGGATCGCCAAAGGATATTTTCGGCATCGGATGAAATCCCTCTGAAAACTTGATCGGAATCCCGGCCCGGCGAATGGCACGGGTAAACAGGTTCACCAGTTCAAGATGCCCGAAACATCTGGCAAGACCCCGTTTTTCATATGAAAGCGTAATTTTTTTATAACCGTTATCGGACGGCGTCCCCGGTTGCAACGCCGGAAGCGGAGCCGCGCCATCTTCCTTGAAAACAACGGGCTTGATGGTTTTAAAATCGCAGACCCCACAGCCCTGGCAGTCCCCATTCCGGCAGTCCGGAGTCCTCTCACCGGCAAAAGCCGCTTCCCACTCCTTTTTCATAAAGGACTTACCGATACCCATGTCCATATGATCCCACGGCAGCGGTTCTTCCACAGACCGCTGACGCGATGTATAAAAGGCAGCATCCAGCCCTTCCTCGGCAATAGCCTCCTGCCACAGGTCAAATCGGAACTGATCGCTCCAGCCATCGAACCGGCACCCCTTTTTGAAGGCAGTTACCAACAGGCGGCTCAAACGCCTGTCCCCTCTGGCCCAAATGCCTTCCAGAAAGCTGATCTCGGGATTCTGCCATTTAAACTGAATGCCGGGCATCCTCAGGCTGTCCTGCAACCAACGGATCTTTTCTTTCGACGCTTCCAGAGAAATCTGGGAGGCCCATTGAAACGGCGTATGGGGTTTTGGAATCATTGTGGCCACGCTGACATTGATATGGCCTTTGCGTCCTTTCCCCCCCCGGATGGGGCGAAGCTCGTTGACAAGCGACACGATCGCGCTGAGATCTTCGTCTGTCTCCGTGGGCAGACCGATCATGAAATACAGTTTGATCAACTGCCATCCCAGTCGAAAGGAATCTTCAACCGTTTTAACGATATCATCCCGGGTAATGTTTTTGTTAATCACATCCCTGAGACGCTGGCTTCCGGCTTCCGGCGCGATGGTAAAACCGGTTTTTCTAACTTTTTTAATAAGCTCCATCAGCTCGGGAGTCAGCGTACCGGCTCGAAGCGATGGCATTGAAACGGAAATATGATCCGGCTGACATCGGCCCATCAGCTGCTGCATCAGGGATATGATACGCCCGTAATCGCCCGTGCTCAACGACAGCAGTGAAATATCCTCATACCCGGTCGATGCAATCGCCCGGTCGGTAAGCGCCAGCAGCTGTTCCGGCGACCGCTCCCGAACCGGACGATAAATCATACCCGCCTGGCAGAAACGGCATCCCCGGGTGCATCCCCGGGCGATTTCCACTCTCAGACGGTCATGAATGGGCCGCCCAAAAGGGATAACCGGAGAATCCGGAAACAGAGCCTTGTTCAGATCAGGCACGATCGCCTTTAAGACCCGATGATGCGCCGGATACAGCGGTTTGAGGATCTGGAAGCCATCGGAATCAAATTCGGGTTCAAAAAAAGACGGCACATAGACCCCCCTGATGCCCGCCCACATCTTCAGAAGGCTCTTTTTAGAGCCGTCACCTTCTTCCTTCCACCGGACCCATTGACTGGTCATCTCAAGGATTACTTCTTCGCCGTCCCCCATCACCATGGCATCAAAAAAATCCGCCACCGGCTCCGGATTGCAGACACAGGGTCCCCCGGCAATAATCAGGGGACAGGACGCATCCCGCTCATCTGAAAAAAAGGGGATTCCGGCAAGATCAAGCATGGTCAGCACATTGGTATAATTAAGTTCGTACAGCAGGCTAAAACCTATAATATCAAATTGTTTAAGAGGCTTACGGCTTTCAAGGGAGGCAAGGGGAATCCGGCCCGCACGCAGATACGCCTCCATATCCACCGCCGGCGCAAACACCCGTTCGGCTGCAATATCCGTTTCATTATTCAGAACACTGTACAGAATCTGAATACCAAAATGAGACATCCCGATCTCGTACAGATCCGGAAAAGCCAGGGCGATTCTGAGCCTGACATGATCAAAATCCTTTTTTACCGAATTAATTTCCGTGCCCAGATAACGGCTTGGCTGTTCCACGAGGGGCAAGATGTCTTGAAGACTATTACTACTCATGATATATATTTAATATTTCCTTTCAGTTTTAATGAAGGGGGCAAGGGCCTCGGCCCCAGTGTCGATCACCACAGCAGCAAATACATCGGCAAGTCGTTTAAGGACTGAAATGAATGGATCAAATCGTCAACTCATGACACCATAACTTTCTGATGACCGTAAAAAGCCTAATTTGTCAAAATTACAGAAATAAATCAATATCAAACTGCCAACGGTGACGGGCAGCCCCCTTTTAAAATTTTCACCGGCTGAAGCACTGCATGCCATTATGGAGGAAAAAATTGACCATGAAACGCCCGATCCGGTTCCCATGGATGAAGCCATCCGTTATTTGTCTGCTCCTGCTGTCTGTCATTATGATGCGCCCGCCTGCGGCCCACAGCACTGATTATTCCCGTGAAACTCCCGTGGTAAAAGCGGTGAGAAGCGTCAGCCCGGCCGTGGTCAACATCAGCACCGAAATCGAAGTCCGCCGACGGGCCTCCCCCTTTTCCGGTTTCGGCATGGATCCGTTATTTGAAGAATTTTTCAAAGACTTTTTCGATCCGGGATACGAACAAAAGTACAACCGGACCAGCCTTGGATCCGGGGTCATCATTGACGGGGCAAAAGGATACATCCTCACCAATGCCCATGTGATATCCAAAACCGGAAAAATCAGGGCCGTATTAAACGACGAACGGGAATTTGAAGTCCAGGTGGTCGGGGCCGATCCCGATTCGGATCTGGCCGTGCTGCGCATCGTCTCATCCACAGCCCTGCCGGATATTCAGATGGGAAATTCCGATGACCTGATGATCGGCGAAACCGTCATTGCCATCGGCAACCCCTTCGGCTTTTCCAACACGGTGACCACCGGTGTCATCAGCGCCCTGAAACGCAGCATCCGGACTGAAGACAGGGTCTATCATGAATTCATCCAGACCGATGCCTCCATCAACCCGGGAAACAGCGGCGGGCCGCTTTTAAATATCAACGGGGAACTGATCGGGATCAATACCGCTATTTATGCAAAAGCACAGGGAATCGGCTTTGCAATTCCGATCAATAAGGCCCGCAAAATCGTATCCGACCTGATCCGCTACGGAGAAGTCGTTGCCGCATGGATCGGCGTCACGGTTCAGGACGTGGACCCGCGGCTGGCCCAGTACATGAATCTTCCGGCACCAGGCGGTGTACTCATCAGAGAGGTGGAAAAAAACGGCCCGGGCGGAAAAGCAGGGCTTCAAAACGGAGATATCATTCTTTCAATCGGAAACCAGCCCCTGTTTTCATCCGAAGATTACCGCACGGCCATGCGGCATTACGCCGCCGGAGATCCCGTATCCATCAACCTGTGGAGAAACGGTAAGAAAAAAACCATCACCGCCACCGCATCAATTTTCCCCCTGGAACTGGCCAAAGGCCTTGCCTCCCGGCTGATGGGTATCACCGTAGAGGACCTGACGATTCCCAACCGTTCCCGTTTCCGGATACAGGTTAAAGACGGGGCACTGATAACAGAAATCCACAGGCAATCCTACCTTGCCGGCATCGGAGTTCAACCCGGCGACGTCATCCGGCAACTGGACGATATCACCATCCGCACCGTGGAAGATTTTGAAAAAGCCATTGTCAGATACCGGCAAAAACCCTCCGTGGTGATTTTGCTG
Source organism: Desulfobacterales bacterium (assembly GCA_028704555.1). Taxonomy (NCBI): domain Bacteria; kingdom Pseudomonadati; phylum Thermodesulfobacteriota; class Desulfobacteria; order Desulfobacterales; species Desulfobacterales bacterium. The sequence goes on along the minus strand of JAQWFD010000026.1, from coordinate 15,222 downwards.
CAGCGAGGCGACCAACAGTACTATATTACCATCAACTTCTGACACCCCCGGCTGGAGCATCACGCTGAAAGCCTGTGACGCTTGACGCTTGACTCTCGATTCTCGACTGCCAGCCGCCTCAAAACTCGATGCTGTCCGGTGTTCTCGGAAACGGGATCACGTCCCGGATATTGCTGATGCCGGTTATCAGCATCAGCATTCGCTCAAAGCCCATCCCGAATCCGCTGTGAGGCACGCTGCCGTATCGCCGGGAGTCCAGATACCACCAGTAGTCGGACTGGTTCAGCCCCTGCTCCTCCATCCGCGCCTCCAGCACATCCAGCCGCTCCTCACGCTGGCTGCCGCCGACAATCTCACCGATCCCGGGCACCAGAACGTCCATTGCCCGGACGGTTCGACCGTCCGCATTCACGCGCATGTAAAAAGGTTTGATGCTTTTGGGATAATCATAGACAATCACCGGTTTTTTAAAATGCTCTTCGGTCAGAAAGCGTTCATGCTCGGTCTGAAGATCCGTGCCGAATCCAATGGCATAATCAAATGTTTTCCCGGATGCGGCCAGGATATCGACCGCGTCGGCATACGGCAGGCGGATAAAGTCCGAGGAGATTATGTTCTCAAGCGTCTGCATCAGCGACTTGTCCACAAATCTGGCAAAAAGTTTCAGATCCTCAGAACAATGTTTCATGATAAACGAAACGAGGTATTTAATCATCTCTTCAGCCAGCTCCATGTTGCCGGTCAAATCACAGAAGGCCATCTCCGGCTCGACCATCCAGAACTCGGCCGCATGTCGCCGGGTGTTGGACTGCTCGGCCCGGAACGTGGGGCCGAAGGTGTACACGTCGCCAAGCGCCAGCGCAAACATTTCCGCTGACAGCTGCCCGGATACCGTCAAATTGACCGGAGCGCCGAAAAAATCCTGGGCATAATCGATTTTCTGATCTTTTTTCGGGGGATTTTCCATATTCAGACTGGAGACTTGGAACATCTCTCCGGCCCCCTCGCAGTCAGAGCCCGTAAGGATGGGCGTATGAACATAATAAAACCCCCGATCCCTGAAAAACGTGTGAATCGCATATGCCAGTTCGGACCGGATTCGGAACGCGGCCCCGTATTTATTGGTCCGGGGGCGCAGATGGGCAATGGTCCTCAAAAACTCATCCGAGTGCCGTTTTTTCTGAAGCGGGTAGGTTTCCGGCGCACCGCTGATAATATCGACCTGCGCAGACTGGATCTCCCAGGACTGCCCCGCCCCCTGAGAGGCGACCAGGGCCCCGGCGACCGAAACCGCAGATCCCGTGGTCAGCTTCCGGATATCTTCATAATTGGCCAATTGATCACTGACAATGACCTGCATGTTGGCAAGACATGAGCCGTCATTGACTTCAAGAAACGAAAAGCCCTTTGAATCCCTTTTGGTTTTCACCCATCCCTTGATGAGTACGTTACCGGACGGCCTTTCTGACCGTTGAAGCATCACAATTTTTGATCGTTTCATAAATATTGTCCTTAATTTTATTCAGATTTTACCTTTATATCAAAGAAAAATACCCGCAGGCGCCCTTTATATTTAACACCCCCGGATAGACACGAACAAGCATAATCCCCAACATTGCATACCCAAACGGGTGGAGAATAGAATAAACTCATAATTGTAAACAGATGTAACGGCCGGGAATACAGTACCGCCTGCCTGCGTGACAGGGGCCTGCGGTAAAACAGACTTCAGCTTCATCCTTGGCCACCCGGGAGCTACAGCATTCTCGACTTTTACAACGCTGCTGACAGTCATGCTGCAAAACCAATCCCGGAATACATGCTTGACAATGCAAATTGCCTTCAACTATATAGGTACTATAAGTATTCATATTTTGAATATAAATTCATTTCAGGAGCCGATCATGACATCCCCCTCCATTTCCAGGAAAAAACGACTGTTTCTGTTTCATCGCCAGGAAATCCTGAATGCCGCCCTGAGTCTTTTTTCAAAAAAAGGGTTTCACAATGTATCCATGCAGGAAATCGCAACAGCCTCGGAATTTGCCGTCGGAACGCTGTACAATTTTTTTCCGAACAAGAACGCGCTGTACCATGCGCTGATCGAAGATATATCCATGCAATTTTACGAACGCCTGAACGCGGCTCTCGACAGCCCCGGCATCGAATCCGACAGAATAAAGGCGTGGCTGGAAGAAAAAATCAGGCTCGTCGAAGACAATATCGAATTTGTGCGCCTGTATTTTGCCGAAACCATTGGCATCAGCTTCAGCCTGAAAGCAGGGCTGAGAAAAGACATCCAGTCGCTGCAACGGAACATTATCCGGAAACTCGAAACTCTCTTTAAAAACGGCATCGAAAAAAAAATGTCCGGTGAATTTAATCCCTATCAGCTTGCTGTTTCCCTTGACGGCATGTCAAACGCACTGATTGTAGAATATCTCGACCATCCTGGAAAACCATTTCCGGGGGCGGACATCATTTTTTCTATTTTTTTCAGCCGGATTGAACTCAAAGGAGCCCATCCACATGACTAAAACAGCCGCTGCATTCAGTTCAATGCTGATATGGATCATGGCGAGCCTGCCGGGCTCTGCTGCTGCGCAACCGCCTGCCATAGCTCAGCTGTCTTTATCCCGGGCCATAAAAATAGCCATATCGGACAACCCGGTGATCAGCGAATATGATGAAAACCAGAAACGAGCGGAAGAAGAAACCAAAAGCGCCAGATCCGATTTTTTCCCGAAAGCATCGCTGGCCTATTCATACACGGGGCTGAATGAAACCCCGTATTTGCAAGGACTGGGGCAAAAGCTCAATGTCTCCCATAAAGATCTGTTCCACTGGAATTTTACCCTCACCCAGCCACTTTTTACCGGCTTTGCCCTGTCCAGCCGATACCGGCTGTCCAGACTGGCCGGAGGGGCGGCAGAAATGGAAAAAGTCCTGATCGCCCAAACGATCACCCAGCAGGTAAATACCGCCTACTTTAACGTTCTGCAGACCGAAAAGCTTCTGCAGGTCGCCGAAGAAGCGGTGGCCAGCCTGACATCCCATGCGGCAGATGCTGAGAAATTCTATCATCAAGGCCTGATCCCATACAACGATCTGCTCCGGTCGCAGGTCGCCCTGGCAGATGCCGTTCAAAACATGGAAAAGGCACGGGCCGGAGCCGGCATCTCTGTATCGGCATTAAACACTCTGCTGAACCGGGACCTGAATCACCAGACAACGGTTGAAGATATCGGCACACTGCCTCAGGTGACCGACACCTTGCCACAACTGATCGAAATGGCCATCGCCAACCGTCCCGAGCTCAAGCTGCTTCACCAGGCTCTGGATCAGTCGGATGCGGGCATCCGGATCGCCCGAAGTGCCTATTACCCGACTGTCGCATTGGTAGGGCGCTATGAGCAAAACGGTAAGGATGCAGCGGCCACCATCAATGACTACAGCAACCGATACAATTCGAGTGTCACACTTCTGGCCGAATGGACAATATTTGAATGGGGCAAAACACGGGCGGATGTATCCGCTTACCGGCACCGGAAACAATCCCTGGTCAAAACCCTTGAAGACACCGAAAACCAGATACGGCTTCAAACAAAACAGGCATACCTGAATCTTCAGGTTGCCGGCAGAAACATCGAGACAGCAACGGCATCCCTGACTCAGGCCAGAGAAAACTGCCGGATAACGGATCTGCAATACCGGCAGCAGATGGCAACGTCCACGGATGTTCTCGATGCCAGGACATTTATGACCCGGGCCCAGACCAATCATTACAGCGCCCTGTACGGGTATATGATTTATCTGGGGGATCTGGAAAACGCCGTGGGGGGAAAAATAGTTGATTGCCCATAGCTGAAAAACCTGCTCTGCTTAAAAAAATCGTTGATTCTGCTCTATCGAGGTCAGACTTAATTCAAAAAGGGATTTGCAAACTACCATGAACACACAATACACGCTTACCCGGTTCTTCTTACAGACAATCATACTATTAACGGCTCTCTGCCCGTTTTTTTTTAATATCGCCGCCCATGCAGCTGATGACACCGCTTCCCGGCCGGCACGGGCAGTAAAAGTCATGCAGATCAAACGCGTTTCCGAGAACAAGGTTCTGTCTTTCCCCGGAATCAGCAATGCCAGCCGGGAGGTCAAACTGTCATTTCGTGTCAGCGGCCCGGTTCAGGCCCTGCCCGTTAAGATCGGGCAGCATGTCCACCAGGGGGAGATGATTGCACGAATCGACCCGAGAGATTACCAGCTGGCCATTTCCCGACTCGAAGCAGCAATGGATGAGGCGGGTGCCAACCTGTCGGCCATGCGCCATGGTGCCAGAAAACAGGATATCCTGGCGCTGAACGCCAAACTTTCGGCGGCAAAGGCAAAGCAGGCCGAGGCCACGTTGATGTATCGCCGGTACGACGCCCTGTATAAAGAAAAAGCGGTAGCCAAAGCCGTTTTAGACAATGCGAACTCCTCTTTTGAAGCGGCTGCAGCCCAGACCGAAGCCATTACTCAGGAACTTGAAAAAGCCCGACAGGGATCGCGGCAGGAAGAGATCGATGCCATGAACGCCCGTCTGTCGGGAATCAGATCTCAACTGAACCAGGCCCGGAACGCGCTTTCGGACACGGTCCTCAGTGCGCCGTTTTCCGGATACATTTCACAGAAACTGATCGAAAATTTTGAAACGGTCCGCGCCGGCCAGCCTATCGTACTTTTTCTGGATGTATCTCAAATCGAGGTCACGGTAGGCATCCCTGAAGAACTCGTTGTTCAGAAATCGGCTTTTCAGGACTTTTCCTGCGAATTTGACACATATCCCGGCAAACGATTTGCTGCCGTGCTCAAAGAAATCGGTAAAAAGCCCCGGCCCTCGAACCAGACATACCCTGTAACCGTAACCATCCAGCCGGGAGCCGATACTGCCCGTCTGCAACCGGGCATGGCGGCCACACTGAGATTCAGCGTCCCGTCAGAAAAAGAGCACCGGCCGATCATCCTTCCGGTGGAAGCCGTCGTAAACGAAGGGGGAAAAACCAGTTTTGTCTGGATCTACACCCCCGAAACCGCCTCAGTATCATCCCGGCCCGTCACACTCGGACAAATGCTGACAGATGGCATTGAAATCATCGAAGGGCTTGAGCCGGATCAGTGGGTAGTGATCGCCGGCGCCAGCTATCTGAAACCGGATGAAACCGTCCGGGCCGTCCAGGCCCGAACCGACCGGCAGGGAGGAAGCCAGCTGTGAATCCTGCCGAATTTTCCCTCAAACACAAAACCTTTATTGTTTGCAGTATCATCTTTATGCTGATCGGCGGCCTGTATGCCTATTTTAAGCTGGGCAAACTGGAAGATCCGAAATTCAGCGTCAAAACGGCCGTGGTCGTCACCCGGTACCCCGGCGCCTCCCCCGGAGAGGTCGAGCAGCAGGTGACCGACACCATCGAAAAAGCCGTCCAGCAACTCGGGGAACTGGACTACATCCGTTCCATTTCAAGGGCCGGGGCATCGATTATCTTTGTTGATATCAAGGAATCCTGCCGGGCCGACAAACTGCCCCAGATCTGGGATGAGCTTCGCCGCAAAATTCATGACATCCAGCCGCAGCTGCCACCTGGCGCGAGCCCCCCTGAGGTGAGGGATGATTTCGGCGATGTATACGGAATTTTTCTGGCCCTGACCGGGGACGGATTTTCAACTGCCGAACTCAAAGACTATGCCACGATCCTCCAACGGGAACTGCTGATGGTTGAAGATGTTGCCCGGGTGGAACTGTGGGGCGTCCAGCGCGAATGCATTTATGTGGACATTTCCCGAAGCCGGCTCTCCGAGCTGCGTATCCGACCCGAACAGATTGTCGCCACCCTCCGGGACCAGAACATGATCATCGATCCGGGGTCTGTGGATCTGGGCACTCAGCGGATTCGCCTGGCCCCTTCCGGCACGTTTGACACCACGGCTGCCATCGGCGATCTGGTCATATCCGGCCCGGAATCAACCGACCTGGTTCTGCTCAAAGACATCGCGGACATCCGCCGGGGGTATCTGACCCCGCCACTCACACTGATGCGCTATAACGGCAAACCCGGTATCGGCATTGCCATTTCAACGATATCCGGCGGAAACGTCATCGCCATGGGAGATGCTGTAAAAAAACGACTCAGCCAGCTCATGCTGGATTTTCCCACCGGAATCGATATCGGAACCATATCATATCAGTCGGAAACCGTCCGGGAATCCGTCAATACGTTCATCATCAATCTGGCTGAATCCGTCGCCATTGTAATCGGCGTGCTGCTGCTGGCCATGGGACTGAGAAGCGGTCTTCTGATCGGTGGCGGTCTGATTCTGTCCATACTGGGCAGCTTCATTGTCATGATGTTCATGGGTATCGACCTTCAGCGGACATCTTTGGGAGCATTGATCATTGCCATGGGCATGCTGGTGGACAATGCCATTGTCGTTACCGAAGGATCGCTGGTTCGGCTGCAGATGGGAGAAGACCGCCGAACAGCAGCCATAGCGCCGGCTACGGATACAGCCTGGCCGCTTCTGGCCGCGACCCTGGTGGCCATTTTAGCCTTTATTCCCATCAAACTGTCGAACCGGGCCGTAGGCGAATACTGCGAAAGCCTGTTTCAGGTGGTCGGCATATCGCTGTTTATCAGCTGGATTCTGGCTATGACCGCAACCCCGGTGTTCTGTGAACGGTTTTTACGCATCAAGCCCTCCAGACAGACATCCGACCCCTATGCCGGACGGACATTTCAGCTGTACAAACGGCTTCTTGAAACCTCGCTTCACCGCAAAATGGTTGTACTCGTACTGATACCGGTGATGCTGGCCGCATCCGGATACGGATTACGGTACGTGAAAAAAATCTTTTTCCCACAGTCAACCCGGGCTCAGTTCATGGTGGATTACTGGCTTCCGGAGGGCAGCCGGATCCAAAGCGTATCCGACGACCTTAAAACCGCCGAAGCGTTTCTGATGAAATTTCCCGAAGTCGTCAGCATCGGCACCTGTATCGGATCAGGGCCACCCCGGTTTTATCTGCCGTACGAGCCCGAGCTGATCAATCCGGCCTACGGGCAGATGATCGTCAATGTCACGTCACGGGAATCGATCGGCAAAATCGCCCCGGCCGTTGAACAGTATGTCAAGGCGCAGTTCCCCCAGGCCGAACCCCGAATCCGGCTGTATCCGCTGGGACCGTCGACAGAATTCAAAATCGAAGCCCGGTTCAGCGGTCCGGACCCGGTCCTGCTCCGGGACCTGTCGGAAAAGGCAAAAGCCGTAATGGCAGAAAACCTTCATACCAAAGATGTCCGTGACGACTGGAGACAGCGGGTGAAATTGTGGGTTCCGGAATTTTCACAACCCAGGGCCCGGCGCGCGTATGTCTCCCGTCAGCACGTGGCAGCGTCTTTGCGCCAGATGACCACCGGAGCACCCGTCGGTTTTTACCGTGAAGACGATGAACTGATGCCCATACTGGTCGGGACACCGGAACAGGAAAAAAAAGATCTGGACAATCTGTCCAACACGCCGGTATGGGGATTCGGTCCAAAAAGTCTTCCGCTGGCTCAGGTGGTAAGCCGTGTAGCCATTGAATGGGAGGACCCGATCATCCAGCGAAGAAACCGGAGACCCACCATTACCGCACAGTGTGATCCCATTGGAGAGATCACCGCTACCGAAGTACTGAGCGAAATCCGCCCCGGCATCGAGGCCATTGTCCTTCCCCGCGGCTATACGCTCGAATGGGGTGGTGAGCATGAGAAATCGATTCAGTCGCAAACATCCGTGTATGAAAAGCTTCCCGTGGCGCTGATTCCGATGATCCTGATTGTGGTCGCCCTGTTCAACGGAATTCGCCAGACGCTGATTATTTTCCTGATACTGCCCCTGTCCGTGATCGGAATTACCGTCGGCCTGATAGTCACCCGGCAGCCGTTCGGCTTCATGGCGATGTTAGGGGCCCTGAGTCTTATTGGCATGCTGATCAAAAATGCCGTCGTACTGCTGGACCAGATCGAATCGGAAATCCGTTCCGGAACCGCTGCCTATGACGCCGTTGTCAAATCCTGTGTAAGCCGCATGCGACCGGTCCTCATGGCATCGGTTACCACCATCTTCGGAATGGCGCCCCTACTGGCTGACCCCATGTTTAGCGCCATGGCCGTGACTATCATGTCCGGGCTGCTGTTTGCAACCCTGCTGACCCTGATTGTCGTTCCGATCCTGTATGCATTGTTTTATAACATTGACTGTAACCCCGGTGTCTGAGATGATGGTGTAAAATTTTTTATATATTTGATATATGTATCTGGCAAAGTTAACAAAAGCCCCACTTTCGGCTAATATAAATTTAACATGAATCATCTACGTAAAGATGATACACGTCAAATCTTTGGGACAGCTCCTGTTGACTGATTTGAAAACACGCTTTGTGTCTGTCTTTTTAAAACCGGATTGATAGACGGGCACTCACTCAATGGACCCTGATAAAAGGACCGGATTTTGAAACCAAAGGTATTGTTTTTATGCACGGGAAATTCCTGCCGATCCCAGATGGCCGAAGGCCTGCTGCGTCATGAGGCCGGAGACCGCTATGAGGTATTCAGCGCCGGCACCCGTCCGTCATCCGTGAATACGACAGCTGTTGATGTCATGAAGGAAATCGGTATCGACATATCACGTCACAGCTCAAAGTCCGTGGAGAATATGTCCTCGTACGAATTTGACGTCGTTATCACGGTCTGCGACCAGGCCAGGGAAACCTGCCCCATTTTTCCCTCTAAAGTGAGCCAGTTTCACTGGAGTTTTTCAGATCCTGACATGGCCATGGGAGCCCGGGAAGAAATTTTTCAGGTTTTCAGGCTGATACGCGATCAGATCCGGGACAAAATCACCCGAGCCCTGACCGAGGGGGAGCTTTGATCGCCTGCCAGACCTTCCTCGTCTACCATAACCTTGTATTTGAAGAATCTCAGCCATGTCGAATGAAAAAATCCTGATCGTTGATGACGAAGAAGATATACTGGAACTGGTCAAATATAATTTCGACAGAGAAGGATATCAGACCCTGTGTGCCGAAAACGGAGAAGAAGCCCTCATCCTGGTCGGTTCCCAACAGCCGGATCTGATCATCCTCGACCTGATGCTTCCCGGCATGAACGGTCTGGAGATCACAAAGGCATTGAAACGGCAGTCAGACACCCGGCACATCCCCATCATCATGCTCACTGCCAGGGGAGAGGAATCGGATATTGTCAAAGGCCTTGAACTCGGAGCCGATGATTACATCACCAAACCGTTCAGCCCGAAGGTCCTGCTCGCCCGTGCCAGAGCCGTCATCCGGCGTCAGGCAAAAACCGCCTCGGGTGAAATTTCCGTACTTCAGGTTCAGGGCATCACCATAGACGCCGGAAAACGAAGTGTCCACATGGAAGGTATCCCGGTTGACCTGACCTACTCCGAATTTCAGATACTGAATGTCCTTGCCAAACGCCCCGGTTGGGTGTTTACGCGGTCACAGATCATAGACTCGGTTCGGGGTGACGATTACGCGGTGACGGACCGCTCTGTGGATGTCCAGATCGTCGGCTTGAGAAAAAAACTCGGGACCCGCGGCAAACTCATTGAAACCATACGGGGCGTCGGATACCGATTCAGGGAAACCCCATGAAAAAACACAAAAAACGACTCATATGGCAGCTGTATCCATCCTACCTGCTCATCACGCTCATCTCTCTGGCAGCGGTCAGTTTTTACGCATCGCGTTCATTTCAGCATTTTATTATGAAACAAACCGCTGACAACCTGCTCGATCAGGCCCACATTTTAACAGAACAAATCCGACCCCTTCTGGCATCCGGGCAGTTTGCAACCGTGGACAGACTCTGCAAAACCCTCCGGGATCAAAGTTCAACCCGAATCACCGTCATTCTTAATTCCGGAAAAGTAATCGCTGATTCCGAAAAAAACCCGGATCAAATGGAGCGTCATTCCGATCGAGCTGAGCTGATAGAGGCATTGTCCGGCCACATGGGAACCAGCGTTCGTTACAGCTGGACCCTTCGCGAGGACATGATCTATGTGGCTATCCCTCTGGAAAAAACCGGCCAGATTTCAGCGGTTTTGAGAATGTCTCTGCCGCTGACTGCCGTAAACGAGGTCCTGAGCGCCATACGCATTCGAATTGCCGCTGGCGGACTGATCGTCGCACTTCTCGCTGCGATAGTCAGCCTGATGGTTTCCCGCCGCATCAGCAGACCGATCGAGCAGATCAAACGAGGCGCCCAGGAGTTTGCCCGGGGCAATTTGAGACACAAGCTTCCTGAAACCGTCCTCGAAGAAATCGACAGCCTGTCCGAAACCATGAATGACATGGCCCGACAGCTCGAGGGGCGGATTAAAAACGCCATCCGCCAGCGCAATGAACTGGCCGCTGTTTTATCAAGCATGGTCGAAGGCGTCATTGCTGTTGACCGGGACGAGCGCATCATCAAAATGAATCCGGCCGCCCTTTCTATCTTCGGAATTTCCGATGCGGACTACCAGGACCGGACGATTCCGGAAGTCATCCGGAATTCAGAGTTTCAAAAATTCATCCGCAATGCCCTTACCGGCAGAAAAAATCCGGAAAGCGATATCGTTCTTTATCAAAAGCGAGAGACGATTCTGCACACTTACAGCACCACCTTGCGGGATGCCAATCAGGAACCCATCGGCAGCCTGATTGTCCTCAACGATGTCACCCAACTGAAAAAGCTTGAACATATGCGCCGTGATTTTGTGGCCAACGTGTCTCATGAAATCAAGACCCCGCTTACCGCCATCAAAGGCTTTGTGGAAACCCTTCAACATGAAACGGATTTCACGCCCGAACGGGTCAGCCGTTTTCTGAACATTATCGTCAGGCATGTCGATCGTCTGAACATGACGGTGGAGGACCTGCTTTCGCTGTCCCGAATCGAACAGACCAAAGAAATCCCTCTGGAATCGGCCCGGCTCAAAGATATCTTATGGGATACGGTTCAAACCTGTGAGTCCAAAGCCGAAGAAAAACATATTCAGATTGAATTAACCTGCGACGACGATCTGACCGTAAAGATTGACCCCTCCCTGTTTGAACAGGCCGCAATCAATCTGCTGGACAACGCTATCAAATACAGCGATCAGGAAAGCTGCATCCAAATTGAAACCAACGTATCCGAAAAGGAAGTGCTGATCCATTTCAAGGACCACGGCATCGGAATCGACAAAGCGCATCTGCCCCGCCTGTTTGAACGATTCTACCGGGTGAACAAGGCCCGGAGCCGGAAAGAAGGCGGCACAGGCCTTGGGCTGTCTATTGTAAAGCATATCATTCAGGCGCATGGCGGGCATGTGACGGTCAGCAGCACGCCCGGCAAAGGCAGCACATTCACGATCCATCTCCCCCAAAATAGCGCCCTTCGGGCGGGCTTAGGACCGCTATCGCTTGAGGACCACTTCGTTTGAGGCAAAAGATAAGAAGCAAGACTGCCGCCCCTCAAGCACAGCGTCACACAATCTATAACCTACGGATAAAATCAATCAAAAGATGGAAAAAAACATTATCCACAGATTTTCACAGATTAAAGAAAAGATAGAAACGCCTATCCTATTGAAATAACTGAATCCGCCTTTTCAGGGGAATGCAAAAAAAGCGAAATATTCGGGCTTGATCATAACCGCGGCCATAGCGTCGTGAGATCCGTCCAGCCCGTTCCCGGCTTCTCCAGCACAATCCGGGGGGATGCCGGTTCATTCCTCTGGATTTGCGACACCCCGGAATTTTTACTTTGCCATCACAAATTTTGCTCTTTATGAGACCGTCAAAATTGATGCAATACAAACCCCGACAGGGGTTGAGTCGTATAGCCGGTGGTTTTAACCACCGGTTTATTAAACACACAAAATTGAGTCCTGAAAGGACGACGTTAAAACGCTAAAATCCAGCTCTTTACAAAGCCAGCATATTTTGACTTTGATAATTTCTACACCTATAATAAAACATATGGATTTCGCCTCGGAAAAAACTGATGTTCCTCCGAACGTCTGAAATCCTTTAAATGCTCGTCCTACTGTTTCTAAGACCCTATCGGCGCAGATAACGGACTTTTCGAATATTTCTGAAATTTCATAGACCCGTCTTTTTTTACTCATTTCTAATACACGGTTAACACCCGACTAATAATTGACCTGTAGGTTACGTTCAACGTCAATCCGAAAAATAGCTTTGATAGTTATGAACGGTTACAACCCGATTTAACAGGCTTTTAATAGCCACCTTAACAAAAAGGAGAATTCTCATGAAACGACTTACATATCTGGCAGCCATTTTTATAATCACATGCGCACTGGCCATATCCCCGGCGTTGGCGGAAAACATTGTGATCAAAGGATCGACCACCGTGCTGCCTGTGGCCCAGAAAATCGCAGAAGCATACATGAAAGACAACCCGGATGTCAGCATTTCCATTTCCGGCGGCGGATCCGGAAACGGCATCAAGGCGATTATAGACGGGGCCACTGATATCGCGGACAGCTCACGGTTTATCAAGGACAAGGAAATCAAGATGGCCGTTGAAAAAGGCGTTTATCCGGTACCGTTTGCGGTTGCCTACGACTGTATTGTTCCGGTGGTACACCCGGGCAATCCGATCCCGGATCTGAGCATGTCTCAGCTGAAAGATATTTATATGGGAAAAATCCGAAACTGGGAAAAGGTCGGCGGCCCTGACCGGAAAATTGTCGTGGTATCCCGGGACACCTCTTCCGGAACCTATGAGGTCTGGGAGGAAAAAATTATGGAAAAAGAGCGCGTATTTCCAGGCGCACTCCTTCAGGCCTCCAACGGCGCCGTCAGCCAGACGGTTTCCAAAAACAAAAACGCAATCGGGTACGTCGGAATCGGTTATCTGAACAATACGATCAAAGCCCTGACAGTAAATAACGTAAGCGCTTCCGTGGAAAGTACGCTGGACGGTTCTTTCCCGATCAGCCGCGCCCTGTTCATGTTTACCAAAGGCTGGCCGACCGGAGAAACCTCCAAATTCATCAATTACGTCACCAACCCTGAAAAAGGCCAGAAACTGGTCAAAGAAGTCGGTTTTGTACCGCTTTATTAACATCAGGCCGGTAGAAAAATAATTCTCACGCAAAGGCGCAAAAAAAATCACGGTCAATCTGAAGAGGAATCATGCTGGTGAACAGATTATTGAAAGAACGATTGATGCGGTATGTTTTTTTCATAGTTGCCACCGCTTCGATCACCATTCTTCTGCTGATTGTCGCATTTTTGTTCAGAGAGGGACTTCCGATATTTTCGAAAGTATCCATCAGTGACTTTATTTTCGGCAGATACTGGTACCCGACCTCTGATCCGCCGGATTTCGGCATATTTGCACTCATCAGCGCATCGGTGCTGGTCACGGTCGTGTCGGCAGCCATGTCAGTTCCTCTGGGGGTAATGACTGCGGTGTATCTGGCTGAAATTGCCTCTTTCCGTATTCGGGAAATCGTCAAACCGCTTGTGGAACTGCTGGCGGCGCTGCCGTCGGTCGTCATCGGTTTTTTCGGAATGGTGGTGGTGGCCCCATTCCTCCAGGATGTATTCGGGATCGCAACGGGGCTCAACCTTTTCAATGCTGCATTGATGCTTGCATTCATGGCCATCCCTACCATCTGCAGCATTTCCGAGGATGCCATTTACAGCGTTCCTTCGAGCCTCAAGGAAGCCTCCCTGGCACTGGGCGCAACCCGGCTGGAAACCATCATCCGGGTCGTTCTTCCGGCATCGGCCTCCGGCGTCAGCACAGCGATCATTCTCGGCATGTCCCGGGCTATCGGAGAGACCATGGTCGTTCTGATGGTCGCCGGTGGCGCTGCCATGGTCCCGGAATCCCTGTTCGATCCCGTCCGCCCCCTGCCGGCCAGCATCGCGGCGGAAATGGCCGAAGCCCCGTTCCGGGGTGACCATTATTACGCCCTGTTTGCCACGGGAATCGTGCTGTTTCTGTTTACGTTCATGTTCAACCTGATCGCGGATCATATTGCCCATAAGTACAAACAAACCGGTGAGGCGTCCCTATAACTTTGTTAAAACAGCACAATGCCTAATTTAATAGCCGGGAGAAAAACAATTTTCACGCAAAGGCGCAAAGGCGCAAAGGCGCAAAGGCGCAAAGGCGCAAAAAAAACACCCTCAGATTTGCTGTATGCATTCTCAACGATGTGGGGTTACAGGTATTTTTTTCGGGGAGCCCTTGCAGAGGGCGGTACGCCGTAGCCACGGGCGTAAGCCCGTGGATAACAAAATTAACAATATTTCTAAAGCCCCCGCCAGGGCGGCGACACGTGTGCATTGCCGTAGCGTGATGTTGTGGTTTTTAAGCCACAAAAAATTTTGCGCCTTTGCGCCTTTGCGTGAGACATTTTTTCATAATATCAGCATATTACGGCCAATAGCTCAAAATTTCTGAAATTCAACAGCCAGATTCCCTTAACAGGACTTACAAGTCACATGAACCATACCACAACCAGAAAAACAAACACGACATCGCCCCCGCAGGCGTCGGATACCGGGATCTTAAAACCGTCTGCGGATCATGTCAAACCCCGGTATTACCTCCAGCCCCGGCGACGGATTATGGAAAAGGTCGTGTTCAACGGTTTCCGGACGGCTGCCGTCATCAATGGGCTCGCGCTGGTGATTATTTTATATTTCATGGTGGCAAACGGATGGCGTGCGATTACCTGGACCTTTCTCACCCAGGCACCGTTTGACTCCATGACCAAGGGGGGCATCCTGCCCTGCATCGTAGGAACCATTTGCCTGAGCCTGGGCGCCATCATCGTGGCCTTTCCCATCGGGGTGGCATCGGCCATTTATCTGAGCGAATATGCCCAACCCGGTAAAACCCTGAGAATCATCCGCTTGGGAATCAGCAATCTTGCCGGGGTCCCGTCCGTGGTGTTCGGTCTGTTCGGCCTGGCGTTTTTTGTCACCTACCTGAAACTCGGGGTCAGCATCCTAGCAGGCTCCTTAACCCTGGTCGCCATGTCGCTTCCGGTCATTATCAGCACCACCGAAGAAGCCCTCAGAAGCGTGCCCGACACGTACCGGGAAGCGTCTCTGGGGCTTGGCGCCACCAAGTTACAGACGATTATGCGGGTAGTGCT
>JAQWFD010000025.1 GCA_028704555.1 Desulfobacterales bacterium | reverse complement strand
TATAACCTGTTGATAAGTTATGGGGCCTGTGCAGGACGCTTTTTTCGGAAGTATGCGGTAACGCGTCGCAATGGTGTATATCAGTTGAAGAAACGGTAATTCTGATGGAAAATAAAAAAAACCGTTAAGTGGCATTGCCCTGCAGTTTCGGGTACGGGGCTGGTTCGGGCAAAAATCTTGACAATCTCCACATGGTGTGGTTTGAACAGTCTTTGTTTCCATATGTTGGGTTGAAGCTTGATTTCTTCTTCAGGCATGGGGTGAAACTATCCCCCCACCCGGCATTTTGTATTTTCAGGATTTATATGTGAGCCCAACTCCAGCTGGACAGGTTCCGGATTCCACCGGGCAGGCGCGGAAGCATCTGAAATCAATCGTTTTCTGTCAGGTATAATATACAGTAAAAAAATTCAAGAGGGTACAGGAATGACCAAAAAAGTCGGATCAGCAGATCTGCCGTTGTCAAAAAATGCAATAACCGTTCTGAATCGTCGCTATCTGAAAAAAGACAACGAGGGCAGAACTCTGGAAACGCCTGCGGACATGTTTCGGCGGGTGGCAAAAACCATCGCTTCGGCCGAGACGCTGTTGGGAACCGGACAGGATGCAGGCGGCCTTGAGGAAAAATTTTATCAGGCGATGGTCTCTCTGGCGTTTTTGCCCAATTCTCCCACGCTGATGAATGCCGGACGTGAACTCGGACAGCTTTCGGCCTGTTTTGTCCTGCCGGTCGCAGACTCCATGGAAAGTATTTTCGAGGCCATCAAGCATACCGCCTTGATTCATAAAAGCGGTGGCGGAACGGGATTTTCCTTTTCCCGCATCCGCCCGGCCAACGATGTGGTCCAATCGACCAGCGGAGTGTCATCCGGGCCCCTGTCCTTTATGAAGGTGTTTGACATCGCCACGGAAACGATCAAGCAGGGCGGCACCCGGCGGGGAGCCAATATGGGTATTTTACGTGTGGACCATCCCGACATCATGGATTTTATCATGTCCAAACGTGATCAGACGGTCCTGACCAATTTCAATATTTCCGTCGGTTTGACCGAGCAGTTCATGGAAGCGGTGGATAACGACAGTGAATACAGCCTGATCAATCCCCGCAACGGTAAAGCGGTCAAAAAGCTTTCAGCCCGAAAGGTGTTTGACAATATTATCGACATGGCCTGGTCCAACGGTGAACCGGGCATTATTTTTCTCGATCGTCTGAACCGTGATAATCCGACACCCCATGTGGGGCAGATTGAAAGCACCAATCCCTGTGGAGAGCAGCCGCTGCTGCCCTATGAATCATGTAACCTTGGTTCGATCAATCTGGCGGTGATGGTCAGTGGCAATGAAGTCGACTGGGACAGGCTGCGCGACATGGTTCGTCTGGCGGCCCGGTTTCTGGATAATGTCATTGAGGTCAATCAATACCCCCTTCCGCAGATCGACGAGATGACCCGCGCCAATCGCAAAATTGGCCTTGGCGTTATGGGATGGGCAGACATGCTCATCTGTCTTGGCATCCCCTACAACAGCCTGCAGGCGATCCAGCTTGGTGAGAAGGTTATGGCATTTATCACGGATACAGCCCGAAAAATGTCTGTGGAGCTGGCTGCCGAGCGGGGACCCTTTCCGAATTTTTCCGGCAGTATCTTTGATCAGCATAACGCCGAACCAATCCGAAACGCTACCAGTACAACCATTGCACCGACAGGTACGATCTCCATTATCGCCAATGCCTCCAGCGGTATTGAACCGTTGTTTGCCGTCTCATTTGTACGTCAGGTGCTCGACAATGACATCCTGGTCGAAGTGCATCCCTTATTTGAAAAAATTGCAAAAGAACAGGGATTTTATTCGCCTGAACTCATGAAAAAAATTGCCGAAAACGGTTCGATTGCCAACATGGATGAGCTTCCCGAGAATATCCGAAAGCTGTTTGTGACGGCCCATGACATCAGGCCGGAGGATCACATCCGCATGCAGGCCGCTTTTCAGAAATACACCGATAACGCCGTTTCCAAAACGGTTAATTTCAGAAGCGGGGCCACCCGCGAAGATGTTTCCACCGTCTACCGGCTGGCCTGTAAACTTGGCTGCAAGGGCGTCACCATCTATCGGGATGGCTCACGCAACCGGCAGGTTCTTTCTGTCAGGAAAACCGATGCGGCCGGAGCAGCGCCCGAAAAAGCCCTGCCGATGGAAGCCCATAAGGCCGGACGCAAGCGGGAACGGCCGCGGGTCCTTAAAGGGGCCACATATCAAATGGAAACGGGCTGCGGGTCTTTGTATGTCACCATCAATGAAGATGACAGAGGGCTGTTCGAGCTGTTCACTACCATGGGTAAAGCTGGCGGATGTGCCGCTTCTCAGTGCGAGGCGATGGGGCGTCTGATTTCCCTGTCCTGGCGATCAGGGGTTCAGGCGCGGCAGACGGTCAAACAGCTGATCGGCATCACCTGCCACAAGTCTGCCGGATTTGGCGATAACCGCATCACCTCCTGTGCCGATGCAGTAGCCAAGGCCATCCAGCGGCACATGCTGCCCGGGGGAGAGGCCCCGGACCGGTTTGTCTCTAACGGGGGCGCCTGCCCCGATTGCGGAGGCCCGGTCGAGTACGAAGGCGGATGCTGCGTCTGCCGTGTGTGCGGATATTCCGAATGCGCGTGAGCCGGACATTTCCGTACATCGTTCAAAGCGGCGGCATTTCAGTGAGGGCAAATTCCCTGTCCTGTCACGATGGCGGGTCAGTTTGACCTATGGATATTTTTTTCGAGTATGGATATGTCGGGCTTTTCATTTCTTCGTTTCTGGCCGCAACCCTGCTGCCGGGCAGCTCGGAAATTGTCCTCAGTCTGTTATTGCTGAACCATTCAGATCCGCTTTTCGCCGTTTGCGTGGCGACATTCGGCAATGTTCTGGGTTCGGTGGTAAACTA
Organism: Desulfobacterales bacterium; assembly: GCA_028704555.1. Lineage (NCBI taxonomy): Bacteria > Pseudomonadati > Thermodesulfobacteriota > Desulfobacteria > Desulfobacterales > Desulfobacterales bacterium. The sequence continues at coordinate 54,544 of JAQWFD010000025.1, read as the reverse complement.
CGGCGTTGGCTTCAGGGGAAGTTATCTGCTGTTCAGAAAATGGCTGGGGTATTCCGAAAGGGATATCCTGGCGGCTGAACAGCGGTTTGCCAGATACGGCGTGTTGGGACTGCTCCTGGCGTGGGTGCCGGTGATCGGAGATCCGCTGACGGTCGTGGCAGGGATTTTGAAAATACATTTTGGTCTGTTTCTGGCGCTGGTGACGGTTGGAAAGCTGGCGCGGTATATTGTCCTTGCCGTATCGGTGCTGTCGCTTTAGCAGGCGGTTGAAAAACAGCCTTATTCCCCTCCCTTTTTGAAAACTCACAGTGAATCCAACCCGTTTTTTATCCCTCGTTGATGATTCTCCTTTGTTTCATCTTTTGCGTCCTCCTTTGTCCGCATTTTTATCTCTTACGAAGTCATTTTACGAAACCCTCGCCCCCCCGATCTGATTTCCGGGGAGGATGCCAATCAGAGATTTTTTTTGTGACAATTTAGTCGGGCGGGTATTATGTATATACAAAAATGTAGGTTTTGATGTTCCGCCCTGAAAATCCGAATTTATAGAAAAGTCTTAAAAAACAGTCATGTATAAAAATTCGAGCTCAGTTTGGCTGTTTTGGCACCCGCATTGCAACATCAATGTGTTACAAAATTGTGAAATTTGATAAAGAGACATTGCCAAAAAAAACAATGAGGAGAAATAACGCCATGAAACGAATTTTATTGTCCTTTGCTTTGTTTGCCATCGGGGTATCCTTTTCCTGGGCAGGTGACGGTGCCCCGACACCCGAATCCAATAAAGCAGCCATCGATCTGGTTCAAAGCCATGTCGATTACGTGTGGACTCTGATTGCCGCGGCGCTGGTGTTTTTTATGCAGGCCGGATTTGCCATGGTGGAAGCCGGGCTTACGCGGGCGAAAAATGCCATCAATATCATGATGAAGAATCTGATGGATTTTTCAGTGGGGTCGATCGCATACTGGGCCCTGGGCTTCGGCCTGATGTTCGGGGTATCGAAAACCGGGTGGTTTGGGACCACGGGCTTTTTCCTGAGTGATTTCAGCATCGGGGGGGATCCCTGGGTCCTTGCGTTCTGGATGTTTCAGGTCGTTTTTGCGGCGACGGCGGCCACCATCGTGTCCGGCGCCATGGCCGAGCGGACGAAATTTACCGGATATCTGGTGTACAGCGTGGTCATCAGCGCATTGATTTATCCGATTTTCGGCAGCTGGGCATGGGGCGGGCTGTTCAACGGCGGCGGGTGGCTGGAAAAGCTCGGTTTTATTGATTTTGCCGGATCGACCGTGGTGCATTCGGTAGGTGGATGGGCGGCGCTGGCCGGTGCCATTGTGCTGGGTCCCCGGATCGGAAAATACACCAGAGATGGAAAAATCAAGCCCATACTGGGGCATAACCTGCCTCTGGCCGCCCTGGGGGTTTTTATTCTGTGGCTGGGCTGGTTCGGATTTAACCCGGGTTCGACCACCGCTGCCAATAAAGATATCGCCATGATTTTTGTGAACACGAATCTGGCGGCCGCTGCCGGCTGTATTCTGGCCATGGTGGTCTCCTGGATCAAGTTCGGAAAACCGGAAGTGGGCATGAGCCTGAACGGTGCGCTGGCAGGCCTGGTGGCCATTACCAGCCCCTGTGCAAGCGTATCTCCGCTCAGTGCGGTGGTCATCGGTGCGGTTGCCGGTATTCTGGTGGTGCTCTCGGTTCTGTTTTTTGATCATATCCGCATCGATGATCCGGTCGGGGCCATCTCGGTTCACGGCGTCAACGGCGCCTGGGGAACGCTGGCCGCCGGGCTCTTCAATATGGGTGGCACGTCTCTGCATATCATCGGCGTTCAGGTGCTGGGGATTGCCGCCTGCTTTGTGTGGGTATTTCCAACCGCGTTTCTGGTATTCAAGCTGATCCAGCACACCATCGGTCTGCGCGTTTCGGCAGAAGAAGAACTCGAAGGCCTGGATGTGGCCGAACACGGCGGTCATGCGTACCCGGATTTTGAAGTGTCCTCTCATGGCGGCATGCGGGTGTCGGAAGGAAGCCCGGGCCAGCCGGCGATCGATGCCCTTCGGCACTATAATCTCAATCCCGCCAAGCCGATATAGTAGATTGTTTGTCGTTTCCCTCCCAATAAAGGCCGTTATCAGTGATTTAAAGTTTTCCCTCCCGGCCTGTCGGATCAGCTAATCGGTCCGGCAGGCCGCCCCCCCTTTTTCCAGGGGCTCACTTAAAATTGCGAACTTGTTTCTGAGCGAACCCTAAACATAAAAATAAAAAATTCGGGGTCAGACTCAGATTTTAATCCTGTTTTTTGGCGGGCACGGGCCGTCGGTTTTCGTGAAAAAAAGGATTGTCATTGAGGGGGCAATGGTGATAAAATGCAGAACATTATGTGAGCCACAGGGATCACCCCTGTGGTTTTTTTTATAAAAAGGAAATCAGACGTATGATCAACGCAACCAACGTCACCCTCTCCTACGGCAAGAGGGTGCTTTTCAAGGACGTAAATATAAAGTTTGCTCCGGGTAACTGCTACGGGCTCATCGGCGCCAATGGCGCAGGCAAATCAACTTTTTTAAAGATACTCGCAGGCGATGTGGAGCCGGATCAAGGGGAAATTTCGATGGGTCCGGGAGAGCGGATGGCCGTACTGAGGCAGGATCATTTTGCATTCGACGAGGAGACGGTCATCAACACCGTCATTATGGGGCACAAACGCCTTCATGAATTGATGGCCGAGCGGGAGGCCATCTACGCGAAGGCCGAGTTTACTGAGGCGGACGGGATTCGCTCCGGGGAACTGGAGATGGAATTCGCGGAGTTGAACGGGTACGAGGCAGAGGCGGAAGCGGCGGTACTCCTGAAGGGTCTCGGCATCCCCGAGGCGCTTTGCCAGAAGAAAATGAAGGAACTCGAGGGCGGGGAGAAGGTCAGTGTGCTTCTTGCACAGGCCCTGTTCGGCAACCCGGACGTGCTGCTTCTGGACGAGCCGACAAACCACCTGGATTTAAAGTCCATTGGTTGGCTGGAGGAGTTTCTTTTCCGGTTTAAAAACACCGTTATCGTTGTCTCCCATGACCGGCGTTTTCTCAACCAGGTCTGTACCCACACGGCAGATATCGATTTTGGGGCGATCCGGGTCTACGCGGGAAACTATGACTTCTGGTATCAGGCAAGCCAGCTTGTCCTGAAGCAGAAGCAGAACGAAAACCGAAAGACCACGGACAAGGCAAATGAACTGAAGGCGTTCATCCAGCGTTTCAGCTCAAACGCGTCCAAGGCCAGGCAGGCAACATCGAGGAAAAAACTTCTGGAAAAGCTTACCCTGGAGGATATGCCGGTCTCTTCGAGAAAGTATCCGTTCATTGTTTTTAAGCCCGAACGTCCATGCGGAAATGTCATTCTGGAAATAGAGGGACTGTCCAGGGCAATAGACGGTGTGCCGGTTTTGAAAGATCTGGATCTGACGGTAAACAGCGGGGACAAGATCGCCTTTGTGGGTGGCAACAGTCTTGCCAAGACGACCCTTTTCCAGATTCTGGCAGGGGAACTGGAGCCGGACAGCGGAAGCTTTCGATGGGGGACGACCATCTCTTACGCCTGCTTTCCGAAAGAAAACAGCGCGTATTTTAACAACGACTTGAACCTGCTTCAGTGGCTCGGCCAGTTCATTCCGCCTACGGAGGGTGAGAGCTTTTCCAGAGGGTTTCTGGGGAGAATGCTCTTTTCTGGGGAGGAAGTGTTTAAGAAAACGAGAGTGCTTTCCGGCGGGGAGCGGGTCCGCTGCATGTTTTCCAGAATGATGCTTACGGGCGCCAATGCCCTGATCATGGATGAGCCGACCAACCACCTGGACCTGGAATCGATTACCTCTCTGAATGACGCGCTCATCTCATTTCCCGAGGTGGTGCTGTTCTGCTCGCATGACCATGAGCTGGTATCCACCGTAGCGAACCGGATTGTGGAGATCACTCCCGGCGGCGTGATAGACCGGGTGATGGGCTTTGACGAGTATCTGGAAGATGGGGATGTGGCGAGGATCAGGAATGAGCTGTGCGGCCTCACCGAAGGGGGCACCCGTTTAGCCTCTTAACGCAGTTCAAAGGCGGTGCCATTTGAGCGATGCATTGATAAACCGGAGATGGGCTGTCCCCGCAGTACATCGATGTGTGCCAATGAGTCGTTTTTGCAATCTGTCAGATACGTTCGGACACTGCCCGATGTCATTTTACAGCGGATGCCGTCAAAGGAAGAATAAACCCCTTGAAAACGTTACGATCAGATCCGGTAATCCTGCCCTTGACGAGATTTGAAAAACTTTCTATAAGTTGATTCATGGGTCACCTTCTGTGCGGTTTGATGGTGATTGTGCCTCCATCTTCAGAGGGGCTCAATGGTCAGGCATTGAAGCCATCCGGCAAAGGAGGAGGGTCAAGCCGTTCAATATGAAAGACCCTTCAAAAAAGTTGAGGTAAATTATCATAAATTCGGACGCTCAACGATGTCAGGTAAAAAAATGAGGTCAAATCATGATCGCAGAAATCAGCCGGCCCAGATACAGTCTGGGCGAGGAGATTGCCAACAGCGTGACGCACGGTGTGGGTGCCGTGCTGTCGATTGCCGGACTGGCCGTTCTGGTCACCTTCGCATGCCTTTACGGAAACGCCTGGCACATTGTCGCCTGTAGCGTGTTCGGGGCCACCCTGGTTCTTTCCTACACCGCATCTACGCTGTATCACAGCATACAGCTGCCCGGAGCCAAGCGGGTGCTTCGGATTCTGGACCATTCGGCCATTTATCTTCTGATCGCCGGAACTTATACCCCGTTCATGCTGGTAAACCTGAACGGACCCTGGGGCTGGTCCCTGTTGGGGGCCATCTGGGGACTGGCGATTCTGGGGATTGCCTTTCAGTCGACGGTGCTTTGCCGGTGGGCCTCCGTGTCGTTGGCGCTTTACGTAGCCATGGGCTGGGCGGTCGTGATCGCCATTAAACCCCTGCTGGCTTCGGTTGCTACGGGCGGACTGGTGCTCCTGATTCTGGGAGGCATGGCGTATACCGCCGGGGTCGGGTTTTATGTCTGGCGGCGGCTGCCCTATAACCACATGATCTGGCATGTTTTTGTACTGGCCGGCAGCGTCCTGCATTTTTTTGCCGTTCTTTTCTACGTTATTCCTATAGCAGGGGGTGCTTGAACGGGCCTTGCGCATGCGGCATGTCGTCCCATCAACCCGTTGTGCAACAAGTCCGTTGACCTGGGACCGGTTCCCGCTTTTCCTTCCCCCTCAGCTGTTCCAGAAAGGACCTCGCGATGGTCTCTGTCGTATATTTCAATTCAATTCCCATAAACGCGCCGAAGCGGAAAATTTACCGGCGTCTCGGATATCGGGAGGGCGTGACGCTTGTGGGTGAGCAGCGGGGTCGGGAGATAGACGGTTATATCGATGATGCCAGCCAGCTGATTGACCTGAAGGGTGCTGCGTTGAGGATTCCGGTTACAAAGCGGATTGCGTCCGAAATGACACTGGCTGATGGTACGGTCTTTCAAAGCGAACAGCTGGTAAGGGTGCTCAAAAATTGTGATGAGATCGTTGTCATGTGTGTGACCGGAGGCCGGCGGATTATTGAGGCCATCGGGAGGGATACGGAGACGGAAAACCTTTCCCGTGCCGTGGTACTTGATGCGGCAGCCAGCGAAATCGTTGATGAGGCCCTTGAATGGATCATTGAATATTGGAATCGTCAGCTCCGGAGAGAAAATAGGGGATTACCGAAAAAACGGTTTTCGGCCGGTTATGGTGATTTTTTACTGGAAAATCAGAAAATAATTTACGAGATGCTGCATCTTGACCGAATCGGGATTCTCATTACCGGAAGCTGTGTGCTTATTCCCGAAAAATCAGTTACCGCAGTTGCGGGGATCGAACAAAAATCGTGAGATGAAAAGAGGAACGGATCATTGAATAAAAAGACTGCAATCACAGAACACTTGCAACATAATATATTCATCCTTGATGGCGCCACAGGAACCGAGTTTCAGAAACGGGGGATGCCAACCGGTGTATGCCCCGAAATGTGGTGCATCGAAAATGCCCGGGTCGTTCAGGCCGTTCATTCCGATTATCTGAAAGCCGGCGCTGATATTATTTATACCAGCACCTTTGGCGCCAACAGAATAAAGCTGGGACAGTACGGGGTGACCGATATTGTCGAAGTGAACAGAAAACTGGCCGGCATTGCCAGAAAGACAGCGGGCGATGAACGATTGGTTGGCGGGGACATCGGCCCGACAGGCCGCTTTGTCGAGCCTTTCGGGGATCTTGGCTTTGAAGAGGCGGTAGATATTTTCAAGGAACAGGCCAGGGGGCTTCTTGAAGGCGGTGTGGATCTTTTTGCTATCGAAACCATGATGGATATCCAGGAGGCCCGCGCCGCATTGCTTGCCGTCCGGGAACTGACCGACGCCTTTGTCATCGTCACCATGACCTATGAAAAAGACGGACGCACCCTCAACGGGACTGATGCGCTGAGCGCGTTGATCACCCTGCAGAGCCTTGGTGCCGATGCGGTGGGGTGCAACTGTTCGACCGGGCCACTGGAAATGATCAAACTGATCGCCACCATGAAACCCTATGCCACGGTTCCCCTGGTAGCCAAGCCCAATGCCGGCATGCCGCAATTGATCAATGATCAGACCGTCTTTGGTATGAGCCCTGAAGCATTTTCCTCGTATGGCAAAAGCTTTGTGGCCGAGGGAGTGAATTTTCTGGGAGGGTGCTGCGGAACGACACCGGAGCATATCCGGGCCTTGAAACAGAAACTGGCTCAAGGCCGGCCGATCCTGCCGGTCCGGCAGTCGATCAGCGCGGTTTCATCGGCGCGCAGGACCGTGCTGCTTGAGAAAAATCGACCGGTCCGGATCGTCGGGGAGCGGATTAATCCAACCGGAAAAAAGAAATTGCAGAAAGAGCTGCTTGCCGGGAATATGAATATCGTCCGGCAGATGGCACGGGATCAGGAAAAAAGAGGGGCGGATCTGCTCGATGTCAACATGGGGGTTCCCGGGCTTAACGAGACAGCGGCGATGAAAGAGGCGATCCGCCTGTTGGCGACCGCATCGTCACTGCCGCTGGTAATCGATTCCTCGAATATTGAAACCATTGAAACCGCCCTTCGCCTATATCCCGGTCGGGCGCTGATTAATTCTATTTCCGGCGAAGAAAAAAAGATCAGGGAGCTGATTCCTGTCGCCGCCCGGTACGGGGCCATGTTTATCCTTCTTCCGCTGGCAGATAAAGGGGTACCGGAGACCGCGGAAGAGAGAATCGGGATTATCCGCCGCGTATTTCGGGAAGCTGAAAAATATGGTTTTACCAGAGAGGATGTGGTGGTCGATGGCCTGGTGATGACGGTTTCATCCGATGCCCGTGCGCCGCAGGAGACCTTGAAAACGGTTGAATGGTGCGCTCGGGAATTCGCAAGTCACACCATTTTGGGGCTTTCCAACGTATCGTTCGGAATGCCGGAAAGAAAATGGATCAATTCCGCCTTTATGGCAATGGCCGTATCCAAGGGGCTTACCATGGCAATTGCCAATCCAGAGGCCGAGGAGCTGATGCACATGAAGGCGGCCAGTGATGTCCTGGCCAACCATGATCCGGATGCCGCTGCTTACCTGGCCCGTTTTGCAGGTGTATCCAAAGAAAAAGGTTCGCACCGGTCTGTTGAAAATCTGCTGACGCCGGCTGAAAAAGTGTCTGAGGGTATTCTGGAAGGAAACCGAGAGCAGATTGAACCGGTCCTTGAAGAGGCCCTTGGCATGGGGCAGACGGCCTCGTCTCTGGTGCATGATATCATGATCCCCGCCATAACGCGGGTGGGCGATTTATATGATAAAAAAACATATTTTCTTCCCCAGCTCATTGCCAGTGCCGAGACCATGAAAAAAGGCATCGCGTTTCTCGATCCTTATCTGAAGGTAGACAACTCTTCGGAAAGCAAAAAGGCGCGTCTGATCATTGCGACCGTTGAAGGGGATATTCATGACATCGGGAAAAATATCGTGGCGCTCATGCTGAGAAATCACGGTTTTGAGGTGCTCGATCTGGGGAAAAATGTCCCGACGGAAAAAATCATAGCAGAAGCAAAGCGGTTCCGTCCGGATATTATCGGGCTTTCTGCCCTGATGACGACCACAATGGTCAATATGAAAAAAGTGATCGAACTGGCCGGTCGGGAAGGGCTTGAATGCCGGTTCATGGTCGGTGGAGCCGTTGTCACCGAAGCATACGCCGGCTCGATCGGTGCCCATTATGCCAGAGACGGCGTGGCTGCCATCCGGGTAGCAGAAAAGCTTCTTTAAGGACTCTGCCTGCCCGACGACGTCTGCCTTTTCAAATGGTGTTTTATCTTCGAAATCTCGGCTTCCGGGAGCCTGTTTCCCGGTAGCCGGGGTATTGAATTAACGCCCTTCGGGCGGATTAAAGAGCGTTATCGCTTAAAGAGCACTTTGTTTAAGAAAAAAGACAAAAAACAAGAAGCTTTTATCTTAAAATCTTCCTCAAGAACGCAAAGCTCCCGGCCTTCAAATTGGTCACGATGCATCGTGCCTCTCACCGATAGCAATCAGGTTTTTTCTTTTTAATTCTCTGTGAACGCTGTGTGCTCTGTGGTTAAAAAGAGGTTTTAAATAAAATTTCGTGTCTGAATCAGCAACAGCTCCCTTTCCTGTTTTTAACCACGAAATACACAAAAAACAAAGAACGATTCGCGCTGATCCGCGTAAATCAGCGGCAAAAAATGAAAATTCCTATACTATCAAGGTAGCCGATGCCCCCGAGAGACTCCATCGACAGGGTGATATGACGCCTGCTGGGAATCTATAATGCATTGTAGCAATCCATCGCATATTTTTCCCCTCAGCCGGTTTCAGACCGGAAATATTCGTTTATCAAACGCATGATTTTTGATAGGTATGATAGAATTTATTGACAAGGCTGGGGGAGGCACATGTCCAGATTGCTGATTACCGGTGATATTCACGGCAGTTACCACACGTGGCAGCGGTTTAAAGAGATGATCATTCCGGAGGATACCATCGTTATCACCGGGGATCTGTTTGATACCCGGTGCGGCCGCAGGCAGAATTTCGATTTTCAGCCGGAACAGATACGAGATGAATTTGCCGGTCTGGCCAATCCGAAATACATTGTATACGGCAATTGCGACGAGGAATCGTTTTATCCTCAACAAGGTTATTCCTGCTTATTTTATTTTAATGGCAAAACGATTTTGCTGCGTCATGGACATGTAAAAGACAGTTTCAGTGCTGATATCGATGTGGTGATTCAGGGCCATACGCATGTTGGCAGGCTTGAAAAAACGGGGGGTATCATATTCTTAAATCCCGGTTCCATGGCGTTTCCGAGAGATGGCGTGGCCAGTTATGCGCAAATCGATCCGGATGAAATTTGTTTGATTCGTTATAAAACCGGCGCTGTTCAGAAGCGGATGAAGCTTGCGTGAAGGGGATGAAAAACAGTTGAAATTTTAACGGTACCGGTTGAGTGTTTATGAGAGAAAAATTTCAGGCCGGCAATGTAATTCTGATCTCCATTGCCCATATGGTTCATGATATCTATTCATCGTTTCTTGCACCGATCCTTCCGCTTTTGATTGAAAAACTGGGAATGACGTATACAATGGCAGGTTTTTTATCGGTCGCCCAGAGGCTTCCGGCGTTGTTGAATCCCTTTGTCGGGGTCATTGCCGATAAAGTGGGCCCGCGGTATTTTATCATTGCGGCGCCTTCCGTAACGGCCGTTTCCATGAGTCTTATGGGGGTTGTTCCCAGTTATACCATTCTGGTGGTCCTCCTGTTTGTCATGGGGTTGAGTTCGGTTATGTTACACGTCCCCGGGCCGGTCATGATCAGAAAGGTGGCCGGAGAAAGTATCGGCAAAGGGATGAGTTTTTACATGGTGGGAGGCGAGATCGCAAGGACTCTTGGCCCGCTTGTGATCCTGGGAGCCGTTTCGTTCTGGGGGCTTGAGGGCACCTGGCGGCTGATCCCCTTCGGGCTTGCCGCGTCTGCCATATTGTATGTCAAAATCAGGAAAATCAGAATTTCGGATGAATTCAAAAGGATCGATGAAAAAAACAACGGGAAAAAAGAAACCTTCATGGCGTTTTTGCCGCTTTTTTTAAAACTCTCCGGCATAACATTTTTTGCTTCGGTGATGAAAGGCGCTCTGACCACGTTTCTTCCAACCTATATCATCTCAACGGGCGGATCATTATGGCTCGGTGGTATATCTCTTGTGGTCCTGCAGGCTGCCGGGGTGGTCGGTGCATTTTGCGCCGGCACTATGTCGGACCGGTTCGGCAGGAAAAAAGTCCTTGTGACCGTGTCTATATTATCCCCTGTGCTGATGGGGCTGTTCATGGCGGCCGATACGATTTTTGCCATGCCGCTTCTGATTCTGCTCGGTATAACGGTTATTTCCACCGGCCCGGTCATACTCGCCGCCGTCAATGAGCGGAAAAGCGACTATCCGTCCTTCATCAACGGGATTTATATGACCATCAGCTTTATGGTCAGCGCGCTTACCGTCATGCTTACCGGTTACCTGGCGGACATATACGGGCTTGAGGTGACATTCAGACTTTCCGCGGGGCTTGCCCTGATTGCCATTCCGTTTGCCGTAAAGCTGTAGTCGGATCAGGCTCATGCGCCAGCGCAGGGATAAATCAATGCTATGAAACATTCAAATATGCTGCAATTATTCCGGTGGGCGGGAAAGCTTAAAACAATCCGGCGAACCGGTTGGGTCAATAACGGTATTCGGGATGCTGAATCCGTAGCCGATCACACATTCCGGGTTGCGTTCATGGCCATGATGCTGGCCGGAGAAATGGGGCTCGATCCGCTCAAACTGGTGCAGATGAGCCTGATTCATGATCTGGCGGAAACAAAAGTCGGTGATATCACCCCGTTTTGCGGTGTCAGTAAAACGGAAAAAAGACGCCGGGAGCAAATTGCCCTGGAAGAATTGCTGAAGGATATAGACGAAGGCGTCGCCTGGTTAGCGCTGTGGAATGAATATGAGGATCAGCATACCGCCGAAGCGGTTGCGGTCAGGAATATCGACAAGCTTGAAATGGCCATTCAGGCGGTGGAATATAGTTCCGGGTACCCGGATAAAGATCTGCAGGCATTTGTCTCAGCGGCCGGAAGCCATATTTGGCTGCCGGTAATCAGCGATCTGCTTGACGATTTGATTGACTCATCCGGGAATAAAAAATAGGGCTTGATCATAACTGCGGACACAATGTCACGGGGTCCGTCCCGCCCATTGCCGGCTTCTCCAGCACGATCCGGGGGATGCCGGGCCCATGAAGCTAAAGCGCAAAAACTCGGCACGCCTCAAACAGTTTGCGCTTCTTAACGCTTCATGGCCCCGACATCTTTTCCCCGGATCGCGCATGTCGTACGCCGGCAACGGGCGGGACTCAGAGGCTACGCACGGCAAAATATGGCCGCAGTTATGATCAAGCCCAAAAAATAAAACAAATCGGGGGGATCTTCCCGGTCGGGGCATCGGTTGCCTGAATTTTTGGAAGCAGGGGGGCGTTTGATCCATTTTGATGTCATCATCGTAGGTGCAGGTGCTTCCGGCCTGATGTGTGCTCTTACTGCGGGCCGGCGGGGGCGGCGGGTGCTGGTCGTCGACAGCAGCGATACGGCGGGTAAAAAACTTCTGATGTGCGGGGGCGGACGCTGTAATTTTACGAATCGGTTCGTTGCGCCGGACGGTTATATTTCGGCCAATCCGCATTTCTGCAAATCCGCGTTAGCCCGCTATACCCAGTGGGATTTTATTGCAATGGTGGAAAAGCACGGCATCTTTTATCACGAACGGGAGCATGGCCAGCTGTTCTGCAATGATTCCGCCGGAGATATTCTTGCCATGTTACTGGCCGAATGCAGTCAGGCCGGCGTCAGTATCCGGACCCGATGCAGGATAATGTCGGTTGATGCGATTGAAAAAAAAGACAGAGGAGCGGGCCGCTTCATGCTGGCAACCGATCAGGGAAAGCTGGCCGCAGATTCTCTGGTGGTTGCAACCGGAGGCCTTTCCATTCCCGAGATCGGCGCCAGCGGCTACGGGTATGATTTGGCCAGACAGTTTGGCATGCCGGTAGTGCCAACCCGTGCAGGTCTGGTGCCGTTTACCTTCAGTGGCTCCTTCAGGGAGGTTACCGGCCGGCTGTCCGGCATTGCGCTGGAGGCTGGGTTGCGTGCGGGCAATAAGAGGTTCCGTGAAAACGTGCTGTTTACCCATCGCGGTCTGAGCGGACCGGCGGTGTTGCAGCTGTCCAGTTACTGGCAGCCCGGAGATTCCATCCTGATGGATGTATTGCCCGGAACCGATCTGGCGAAGTGGCTCAAATTGCAGAAGCAGCATCACCCGAAATCTCTGCTGCGCAATCTGCTGGCACAGCGACTGCCCAAACGCCTGACTCTGGAACTGGAGGCTTTTTTCTGGCAGCCATGGGCGGATCAGCCGATAGCCGGGCTGCCGGATTCCGTGTTGCGCCAGGTTGCACAGGGACTGAGCCGCTGGCAGTTAAAGCCGTCAGGCACGGAAGGCTACCGGACCGCCGAGGTCACGGTGGGCGGGGTGGATACCGGGGGGCTGTCCTCCAGAACCATGGAGAGCAGGACCCGGCAGGGACTTTATTTTATCGGGGAAGTCGTCGATGTCGCGGGGCATCTGGGCGGCTTTAACCTGCAGTGGGCCTGGTCATCCGGATTTGCTGCCGGGCAGTTTGTCTGAAAGGCTCAGTTGCTTAACATGTTTGCGGGCTTCGTGTGAGATAAATTTTATCACGATGTTGATTTTTTAAAATGCGATACTCATTGGTAATTATATTTTATATCAATACGTTACGACGTATGCCAGGAACGCTGAGTTTGCTGACAGCGGCCGATCGTAAATTCGTGTTGATGTGATAACCAGGGCTTGAACATAACGTCGGCCATATCTCCGTACATATAGTGGCTCCGTCCCGCCCGTTCCCGGTTTCTCCAGCGCGATCCGGGGGATGCCGGGAACAGGCGGGGCTCCGAAGTTGCATTTCAGAGCGATGGCCCAAGTTATGATCAAGCCGATAACCGTTCGAAACAAAAGGAGATTTATGATGAACAGACTGGCAGGAAAAACCGCTCTGATTACGGGCGCAAGCTCCGGGATAGGTCAGGCATGTGCCGAGTTGCTGGCAGCGGATCGCGTGAATTTGATCCTCGTGGCAAGAAGAGAGGATAGATTGATCCGCCTGAAAGAAAAGCTGCTGAAAACACACGATATAAACGTAACCCTGGTTCAGTGCGATGTGAGCCGCAAAGATGACGTCGCGCTCAAATTCAACGAGATTACCCGAAATCACACCATTGATATTCTGATCAATAATGCCGGCCTGGCTGCCGGACTGGAAAAAATGGATGAGGGGCGTATTGATGACTGGGAAGCCATGATCGATACCAATATCAAGGGGGTTTTGTATGTGGGCAAAGCCGTTATTCCTCAAATGAGAAAAAACAACAGCGGGCATATCGTCAATCTCGGCAGCATTGCCGGAGAAATGGCGTATCCGGGCGGTAATGTGTATTGCGCGACAAAAGCCGCCGTAAAAATGCTGAACGATGCATTAAACATAGATCTGGTGGGTACGAATATACGGGTATTCAATATCTGCCCCGGTGCGGTCAATACGAATTTTTCAATGGTACGATTCAAAGGGGATCAAAAACGGTCAGATGGCGTGTATGCGGGGTATGAGCCGTTGACTGCAAATGATATTGCCGATTTAATTGTGTATGTATTGAATGCGCCGGCGCATGTGAACATTCAAAGTGCCGTCATCATGCCGACGAGTCAGAGAAATTCGTATGTTCTGCACAGAAATACATAGGGGCCCCGGTTTCCCTCTTGTGGAAGTGATCCGGCATCAGGCTGTTTTTGAAACAGCAGATGTTTCGGTAACCATTGCGGCTGACGAGTGCAACTGTTTTTTGAGGCTGCTGCCATCAGACGATACGACGATGGGAGGTGTAAATCTTGCCAGGGATCGCACAGAGGAATTGAACGAAGCGGGATGGCGGAACGATAACTTCCCGGAACACAGCATTTGACAACCGTTCTTTCATGAGCTATGTTAAGGTAAGTTTTCATCGGAGGTGTTCAACCTGGCCCGGAAGTTTCAGTATTCAGACCGAAGGGCTTTTAAGTCAGCATTGGTACTGATGCGTGGCGAAAATTTGGCGACAGGTTTTTTTCACCAAACGAATCCGTTTCAGTTCTCCTTGTGGTATTGAGCAATTAACAGCCTATCTGACTTCAACATGATCCCTTGAGACATGGGCCTTTACAATTGCGTTCAGCGTTATATCCATATTATTAATATTTAATTTTTATGGCAGTCATGCGCCATATGAACTGGCCAATGGTTGGCCGTCCGCTATCGATCGACTCATCTGTACAGCCGGTTTGGTGATAGCGTCAATTCGATCGAAATATATTTTTTTGGGGGTGCGATATGAATATCTATGTTGGGAATCTGTCCTATGGCGTAACAGAAGATGACTTGAAAGAAGCGTTTTCCCGGTTTGGTGAAGTTTCCAGCGTCAGCATCATAACGGACAAATTTTCCGGTCAGTCAAAAGGATTCGGCTTTGTTGAAATGCCGGATAATTCAGAAGCCGATCAGGCGCTTAAAGCCCTGAACGGGAGCGATCTTAAAGGACGCGATATCAAAGTCAATCAGGCGGAACCGCGCACTAAACGCCCGCAGCGCAGACCGCGATATTAGATACCCGAAAAATCAGGGGCGTCCGGCAAGGGGCGTCCCTTCCATACTGTTTTTTCCGCGAATATCTCCGAAAAGCACCTTCTGCTCATCTTAAATGCCCTTGCAGTTCTATCTCCCCGGATTGCACATCTGTGTAACATCATTCAAGGATGCGATTCCCGAGCCAGGGGGTTTTTTCGGGTGTCTGTTTTTTGTTGATCGTCTCCGAATCCATCTGTTACACTATGCTGGACAACAACCGAAATCCAGCCCTATCCTCATATTCGTCCCTTCTGCCATGAAGATTTCAGGGCCCCGGCAAAAAATATACGGTCTTGCCTGTCTTTTTATCCGTTTTTTTTGCGTTGTATCTCAGCGTACATATGGCAAAAATATGCACGCTTTAATACGCCGTGAATGCCCTGTACCATTAAACGTGTCAGATCCGGTCATTATATGGGATCCTTTTTCCCTGTAACGTCCGGTATTACAATGAAAGGAAACAGCCATGGAGGTTAATATCCGCATTGCGGGAGCCGCAGGCCAGGGGATACAGACGGCTGCCGGTCTTCTGGGTAAAGCGCTGACGCGCAGCAATTTATTTGCATATGCCTATACGGATGCTGAGTCCCGGATTCGCGGCGGGTTGAATTTTACCCATATCCGCTGCAGTCGTGAACCGCTGGCCGGAGTGACAAACCGGATTGATATCCTGGTCGCCCTTTCAAAGGAGGCGCTTTCAGCATTTGAGGAATTGATGACAGAAAAAAGTCTTGTTGTTGCCCCGCAAAGCTGGCCTCATCCACACCGGGTTCCGGCGGCAATCGGTAAACTGGCTGAGCAGGCCGGTTCGGAGGCCGTCAGCGGGACAGTTTCTATCGCGACGGCCTGGAAGATTCTGGGACAGGCACCAGGGATTCTGGAGACCTTGATTCGGGAACATTTCGCATCGAAAAAAAATGTGTTAGCGCAGAATTTAAAGGCCCTTAACCTGGTATTTGATTCGAGTCAACAGATACCCGGGGCAGCGTATTTTCATCTTCCGCCTGCATCCTCAACCGGGACCGGGCGGATGTGGATCTCGGGCCATGAGGCGGTATCGCTGGGCGCAGTAGCCGGTGGCGTGACATTTGTGACCGGGTATCCCATGAGTCCGGCAACCAGTATCCTCATCAATATGGCGCAGTGGCACAGGCAGCTGGAGGTTATTGTCGAGCAGGCGGAAGATGAAATTGCCGCCATCAATATGGTGGCCGGCGCATCCTATGCCGGGGCCCGGGCCATGACGGCCACGTCCGGCGGCGGGTTTTCCCTGATGGTGGAAGGACTGTCGCTTCTCGGAATGATCGAGTATCCGGCGGTCATCGTACTGGCACAGCGACCGGGGCCGGCCACAGGGCTGCCGACGCGAACCGCTCAGGGAGATTTGAACTTTGTCAGGCATGCCGGCCATGGAAGTTTTCCCCGGGTGATCATCGCTCCGGGCAATATTTCAGAATGCTTTGACATGACGGCCCTGGCGTTTGATATCGCCGAACAATATCAGGTTCCGGTATTTGTCATGACGGACCAGCTGCTTCAGGACAGCCAGACAACGATGGCGCCTTTTGCGGTGGGACATCTTCCGAAACGTCGGCATATCATGTCTCCCGAGGCGTTAACCTCGCTGACCGGCTATCGGCGTTATGCCCGGACAGAATCCGGAGTATCTCCTCTGGCCGCACCCGGGGATTCCCGGCACGTGGTGGTGGTGGATTCAGATGAGCATGATGAAGCGGGACATATCACTGAAAGCGCCCGTATCGCTGATGAGATGGCACAAAAACGCCTGCAAAAAGGCAAAACCTTGATGGAGGCGTCGTGGAAAAACCGGCTGGTTGGACCGGTGGACGGTCGTCCCCTGGTGGTTGGCTGGGGCAGCAGCCTTGAAACGCTCAAAGAGGCTGTATCCCGATTGAATGCTGAAGGGCTGAAGGTTGCTCATTTTCACTTGAGCTGGCTGTGGCCGGTTCAGGAGCAGATGATCCGGCAGCCGGTTCAGGCCGCCTCCCGGCTGATCGTGGTGGACCACAGCGTTGACGGCGGCCTGGGGGCGTATCTGAGAGAGGTGGCATTGCGGGCGCCCGATGCCGTGATCAGCCGGCGGGATGGCCGGCCGTTTTCAGTGGATGAGCTGTACGGAAAACTCAGAGCGGAGGTTATCGAATGAGTGATATAAAGGCTTTTGATAACGATGTCGACATTGCCTGGTGTCCCGGGTGCGGGAATTTTCCGATTCTCGGCGCGGTGAAACAGGCGCTGGCCGGACTGGATCTTTTGCCGCATCAGGTGTTGATATGCACCGGCATCGGGCAGGCGCCCAAGCTGCCGCACTATATGCAGGTCAATACATTTAACGGGCTTCACGGGCGTGAGGTGGCGGTCGCGGTGGCGGCAAAGCTGGCCGCACCGGATTTAACGGTGCTGGTGCATGCCGGCGACGGCGGGGCCTATGCCGAAGGCGGGAACCATTTTCTGCACGCCATCCGCCGTAACATTGACATCACCCTGGTGGTTCATGACAATCATTATTTTGCGCTGACCAAAGCCCAGGCCTCCCCGACCACTTCTCAGGGGGTGGTTACGCGGTTTAATCCGGAAGGGGTTGCCGCCATGCCGCTGAATCCCCTGGCGCTGGCCATTTCACAGTCATGCGCATTTGTAGGGCAGGCGACTTCTGCCCGTCCGGATCATCTGGCGGATCTTCTGATGAAGGCCATCGCCCACAAGGGATTTTCCTTTATCAATGTGCTTCAGCCCTGTGTGAGCTGGGATCATGTCCGCACGTATGAGTATTACAGGGAGCGCTGCTATGAGCCGGGATCAGATTATGACGCGTCTGATCGTCTCAAAGCGATGGAGCTGGTGACGCGGGCCGAAGAAAGATATCCTGTCGGGGTGATCTACACTCAACAGCGACCGGAATATTCAGATCAGACCACATCTCACGTGACACTGCCCCTGAGACGACGGGAGGTAAATCCGGACGCCGCTGTTTCGCTGTTTTCCCGTTTTCAGTAAGGGCCGGGGCCCTAACTGCCGTTGACCACAAATGTTTCAACAATACTGAACAGGTCCTTCAGGCCGAAGGGTTTGGTAAGGAAGGCATCTGCTCCCAGTCGGCTGGCGGCTTTCTGCCTGTCTGCTGACTCCGACATGAGGATAATTTTTTTTTGAGGATATTTCGTCTTTATGGCCGTGAGCAGCTCCAACCCGTCCATGCCCGGCATATCCGTATCCGTGATGATGATATCCAGATGATTTTGACATTCAATATATGCGCAGACACTGTAACCGTCATTGAATGACAAAATTTCTCTGTTGACGCAGTACATCAATGTGGTGACGATTAAATCCCTGGTGAGCCGGTCATGATCCACTACCGCAATTTTAACATTCTCTACAATAAGTCACCTCACGCTACTTTCAGGAATTGCAGCGGATTGATCGGGCTTTCAAAGCCAATTTTTTTGCAGATATAGTCAATATTGTCTTCAATGGCTTTTGTCCTGAAAGTGCCAACCGGAAATGCTTCAGCCAGTGCGTTAGCCATTAAAGCCAGAAGATTGATCCGTTGATACAGGAAATAATCGATATATATTTCGTGATTATGGCAATGCTCGGAATGACTGGCAGAAAATTTGCCAAACCAGTTCATCGAATCCCGGGCGACATATTCAGCATTACATATCAATGCTTCTTTACGGTATTTCCCCTGAGGAAAGCTCTTTAATTCGGCACGGGTCATGATAATCAGCAGTTTGAGCCTGGCTATAAAAATGTCGTAGGGGGTCATCTTTCCTGACTGACCGGATGACGATCCAAGCAATACCATAATCGGTCCTTTTTACATAAACGAAAGCGGACTTTGGATTTTATTCAGTAAACCGGAGTAAATATAGTTATACTAGTAAATAAGTGAAAAGAATTCTGCTGTCAAGAGATTAGTTTTTGATTTTAACATCGTCAGGACAGCCGGCTGGTTTCTGTTTCTACTCATGGTCGAATATATAGCCTACAGATCGGCAGCTTTTAAAGAAGACGGGGGCCTTGGGGTCTTTTTCAAAATATTTTCTGAATCGGACGATAAAATTGTCTATGGTCCGGGTCTGGGTATTCCGGGCATATCCCCATCCGACTTCCAGCATGGCTTTTCTCGACAGCGGCTTTCCCCGGTTGGTGATAAAGAGTTTGAGAAGCTTCATTTCCTGTTCTGTCAGATCCACTTCTCCGCACTGGCAATGGGCTTTGCCCGTATCAAAATGGATACGGTTTTCTCCGAATATATAGGGGCTTGATCCGGATGCGTTCTCCGGATACCGGGCATTCTGATGCTGTCGATACCATGCGGATCTGGTCAGAAGCCGCTCCACCCGCAGCAGAAATTCCTCAAGGTTAAAGGGTTTGGACAGGTAGTCATCGACGCCGGATGCAAATCCTTTGATTTTGTCCTCCGTATCGCTTTTTGCGGATAAAATCAGAATCGGAAGCCGTTCATCTTCAAGCCGGATATTTTTCAGTACGGATATGCCATCAATACAGGGCAGCATGATATCCAGGACAATGAGATCCGGCTGCCACGATTTCCATTGCTGTAAGCCGGATACTCCGTCCGGAGCGATTGCAACCTCATACCCCTGAAGTTCCAGATTTAATTTCAAGCCATCCGCGATGTGGGCTTCATCTTCGATAACCAGTACACGGTTTGGTCTGGTATTGTTCATGCGTTTTCCTTAAGGCGGTCGTTAGACAATAAAAATCGAGAGTTGCGAGTCATGAGTTGTCAGCTTTTTTCCCGGTGGCATGGGCGCATCATGCGCATTTTTCCGGGGGGGGCAAGATCAGGGTAAATGTGGCCCCCGTTCCGGGTCCCCTGCTTTCAGCGATGATTCTGCCTTTATGAATCCGGGCAATGTGCTGTGCCAGATAAAGCCCCAGCCCGTTTCCTTTCCCCGACATGTCATCCGACTTTCCAACCTGGTAAAATTTTTTGAATATTTTTTTTAATTCCGTTTTTTCAATGCCGATGCCGTTATCGGTAAAGTGAATTGATACGTTTCGCGGATCATGCTCAATGGTAATATCCACCTCGGGGGTGTCTGACGAATTGTATTTGATCGCATTGGTCAGCAGATTCATCAGCAGCATTTCAAACAATGATGAATCGATCGGATACCACAGGGGTTGTGCGGACCGGTTGTGAATACGGATATTACAATTTGGGAAAAGGTGTTGGTTGATCCGAATAAAATGATGGATGGCTTCAATCACATCGGAGCTGACGAGCGCTGCGGTATAACTTTTGCTTTCAATTCGTGCCAGATTCAGAATGTGGTTGATATTGTTTCCCAGCCGGCTGACATCTTTGAGCATATAACCGATAAATTTGAGCTGATCGTCCCGTTTGATATTATGTTTTATAAATGTTTCCAGGTACAGTTTAAGGGATGTGACCGGTGTTTTCAGCTCATGCGTGAAGTTGTTGATAAAAGTTTGCTGGAGCCGATAGAGTTTAAGCGTTTTCTGGTGATATACGAAGATCATAAGGATGCCCATCAGGATGATTCCGACCAGCACCGACATCACCAGAATAACCACCCAGGTATGGGATTCGAAAACATTTTCCGGTTCGAGATTGAAGCGGCTGATAATGGCGTTGAGCCCGGTACGGATTTCCATGTACCAGTAGATATAGAGAAAAAGCGACAGCGACAGCGCAAGGATACAGAAAATAAAAATGAGTACCGGATGAAAATACCACTTTGAACGGGTCATGATATATTGAAAGCTTTCCTTGCTGCTTTTGATCCGGGAAGCTCAAAGACGTATCTTCGTGCCTGGATCGTGAATTTGTAAAAAAAATGTAAAAGCCAAAGCTCTTCTGTTTTTTAATCCGAGGCTATATTAAAATACTCCCGAATATAACATATAAATAATGGCATGGTGTTCATCCGGCAGCGCCGGGGGTAAACGGCAGATCGCTTCAGCCTGTTTTCTGCCACGAGGGGCTGTGCTATTTCCGGCCGTTTCGATATCCCGACATAGTAAAACAGAACAGCCGTATTTGCGAGAGAAAAGTGGTGCCTGCATTGAAATTTTCTTTTGTATTCGGGATTTTTTGACCTGCACAGGCATTGAAAAATTCGAAGAGGGGTTACATGCATACATTTCATATCCCGGTCATGGGGACAGGGTTTTCTGCGGATACGCCGATACGCGTCGCGCATTTCGGCATTTCTTCAGTCATTTCAATTATCGATGATCTGCTTCTGGAAAAAATTCGTCATTATTACTGCCGCAGGAATGATCTGCCATACCGGAGGATATCCTCAGCGGACGATGATGCACGGGCCAGAAGAATTACCGCTTATCTGGATTTGGTCAATGAGATTGTCTCCGGGAATTTTGAACGCCTTCGCAGACAGCCGTTTTTTGAAGATAATGATAAACAGAAATATTTTGAGCTGCTGCCGGAGACATCCCCTTTAAAAAAGGTCTGGCTCCGGTTGCTGAAAATGCACGAAGGGCCGGATCAAAAGGCGCTGGAAAATGAGTTGTCGCAGCGCATGGCGCCGGGCAGTATCGATGTCAATATCATGGTGAAACTGGATCTGCCCGGGACAGATTCGCATGGCAATCCACTCGGAGATGAATTCAGCGATGCCAAATCGGCCCTGAGGGGATATGCCAACAGCGGTCTCAGATCGGGCATCGTTTTTTCAGCAGGAATCAACCAGACCCTGTTTCGGTATATGAGCCGTTTCAAGGATTTTTACAGAGATGCCTCCGGGGGCATCAAGAAAAAAATCATTATAAAAGTCAGCGATTACCGGTCAGCGCTCATTCAGGGACGGTTTTTGGGTAAAATAGGGCTGGAGGTGTCTGAATTTCGAATCGAATCGGGCCTGAACTGCGGTGGCCACGCCTTTCCGGCAAACGGCAATCTGCTTCCGTGCCTGCTTCAGGAATTTAAGGAAAACCGGGATCAGCTGGCAAAGGAATTTCATCCGCTTATTCTCAGATACTACCAGAAGCAGGGATGGGCTTTTCCGGAAGCCGCGTTAAACGATCGGCCGCTGATAACCGTTCAGGGAGGGATAGGAACCAGTGGTGAAAACCTCCGGCTTCTACAGGATTTCGGGATGGACAGAACCGGATGGGCCAGTCCTTTTCTGCTGGTGCCGGAAGCCACCTGCGTGGATGCGGCCACCCGCGAGCAACTGATTCGGTCAGGTCCGCAAGATTTATATCTGAGCAACGCGTCTCCGTTGGGAGTCCCCTTCAATAACCTGCACAACTCCGGTTCGGATCGGTGGAACCGGAAAAAGGCCCGGGAGGGAAGACCCGGATCGGCCTGTCCCAGAGGATTGCTGGCCTTTGATACCGAATTTACCCGAACACCGATTTGTACGGCATCCAGCCGGTATCAGGAAATGAAGCTCAGGCAGATCGATGAAATGCAGCTTTCTGCACAGGAAAAAGAACGATTGCGGCAGGAGGTAGAAGCCAAAGAATGCCTGTGCCAGAACCTTGGCAACGCGGCGCTGATTGAACTGGGCATGGCACGTGAGGAATCCGCGCCTCAGGCCATATGCCCGGGACAGAATATCGCCTGGTTCAACCGGTCGTATTCGCTCAGGCAGATGGTTGACCATATATATGGGCGGGGTCCGAGTCTGGTTTCCCCGGATCGTCCGCACATGTTTGCTCAGGAAATCATCATGAATGTCGATTACCTGGCGAATCTTGTGGACCGGTGCAGCGACAGTCCGAAAGCATACAAATCGCTTCTGGCGTTTAAAAATAATCTTGAATCCGGAATGGATCTGTGTCTTATTATTGCTCACTGTCGGCCATATGAAGCGGAAAACCTTGCATCGATCGGTCCCGTTGTCGAACAGCAGAAAGCGCGGCTGCAGGCAATTTTTGACGAGTTCGAGATACAGCGGCTTCTTCGGGTTCCGGAGCCGCCGGATGCTGAAGCCACTGCGGCTGTAGACAATGACGCTGCGGGGGCGGGTCAATCGGATTGCAAAAAACTGTCGGCGGTAAATTGATCCGGCAAATGGCGCCTGGAATCCGAATGCCCGGATGCAGTTCAGGCCTGATACCTTAGGGCTCACTCAAAAATAACTTCCCATTTTAAGCGCCGATGCATCCTGCCAGGCTGTGTTACGAAAGCTCGGAATATGCTTGATATTCCTGCACTTTCGTGCCTTGCCAGACAGGTGCCTCAACACTTAAAATTACGAACTTATTTCTGAGCGAGCCCTTAGGCCGCGGCAAAAATGTGGAGCTTGAATGACACAGGCATGACTATGGATTCAGAACAGTTTGAGTATATTCTCCGGACAAGGTTTGGGTATCACAGCCGCCCCGGTTCTTATTTTCTGGCCCGCAATGTCCGGGGCTGGGCATCGTTCGTGTTTTATGCCCGTATTCTGAAAATGATTCTGGTCGACAGTTTCATCGCGTTTACCGGCCGATACAATGATAAACTATGGGCGGCTTCATCACGGCATACGTTCAGGATTGTCGAGTCTGCCGGGGGGGAATGCCATGTGTCCGGGCTCAGGGAACTGGCCGGATACAGAGGGCCTGTCGTCTTTATCGCCAATCACATGAGCATGCTGGATACATTTTTTCTGCCCGGTCTTTTGCTTGCGTTCAATAAAGTAACGTTTGTGGTCAAGGACAGCCTGCTTCGCTATCCGGTTTTCGGCTCAATTATGAGGGCGGTGAATCCCATTGCCGTCACCCGGAAAAATCCCAGAGAAGATCTGAAGATCGTTTTGTCCAAAGGACGGGATTATATTTCAAGAGGCTATTCGGTGGCGATTTTCCCACAGGCCACGCGAAGGGCCACTTTTGAGACGGCATCGTTTAATTCACTCGGGGTCAAACTGGCCCGAAAGGCCGGGGTGCCGGTGGTGCCGATTGCGTTAAAGACCGATTTTCAGTCAAACGGAAAGATTTTCAAAGATGTCGGACCGGTCGATCCACTCAAAACGATTCGTTTCAGATTCGGAAAGCCCATGCCGGTAGAGGGCTCCGGGCATGCAACGCATCTGAAGGTTGTGGCGTTTATCAAAGACAATCTGAAGCGCTGGGGAGCTGACGTGCGGTAGGGTGTGCCATCCACGGAACGGATGCTCTCAAATCACTGGCCGAAGTGGCAGCTTTTGTTTAACATGTCAAGCGTTGTTTCAGTGACGTGAAGCTTGCGGAGTTCGGTTTCGGATGTCCATCGCGCTTCCAGTGCATCATCTCCCGGGCGAAGTTCTCCCCTGATATAGTCAGCCGCTATATTAATAATGATATAGTGAAACCGAATCCGGTCCGCTTCGTCCCGTTCAATCAGATCGCAAACAAATACCGGCTCTCCGGCACGAACAGCCAGCCCGGTTTCTTCGAGCACTTCTCTTTCGGCAGCTGCTCTGAGCGTTTCTCCCAGTTCAACCCTCCCGCCGGGAATTGCCCACATATTTTCGGACGGCGGCTTCCGGCGCAGCACCAGCAGCACCTTTCTGTCCTTAAATACCACAGCCCCGACCGCTACCCGGGGATGCGCCGGGTAGGAGGAATCTTCGGATGGCGGACAGCTTTTCTCAGATGTTATCAATGGGCGGTATCCTTCTCGAACATGAATGGTTTTGTTCAGGGCCAGTGCAACTGATTTTTGTCGAGACCCTTATATTCTGCACAACATTTTGACATTATTCAATGAGTTTATTGACACTGCCGGGGAAAAAGTACTGCCTTCAGCCCTCAGCCCGGTCTTTTTTCAATTACCTTGACACCGCCGGCATATTTTTTTACATTGAAAGAAAACTCCATATCTCGTGTGAAACACATCTTACCTTGATTTTTTCCTGAAGCGTTTCAGATTTATTCATACCCTTTATATTTATATCCTTTTTGACGTTATGGTTTTCATGGAGTTCGTGCAGCAAGGCTGAATGCAGATCCCTCCATTATTTCGCATCGAGGAAAGCTGCCTTGAGGATGGGAGAAGAGAAAAGCCGCCTGCTTTTTGCCTCAAACGAAGTGTCCATCCAGCGATAGCGGTCCTCGGCCCGCCCGCAGGGCACTGATTCAATTGTGACGAAAGTAAACGATAAGTGACGCGGGGGAGGTGGATATGGCAGCGTTCGATTTTGATATCGGGATATTGGGCGGGGGTGCCGCCGGTCTGACCATCGCATCCGGATCTGCGCAGCTGGGCGCCAGGACCCTTCTGGTCGAGAGGCAAAGCGTGCTGGGGGGAGACTGCCTCCATTTCGGATGCGTACCCAGCAAAACCCTGATCCGGTCGGCTCAGGTATATCATCTGGTAAAGCATTCCGGGCAATTCGGTCTGCCGGTGGTCGATCCGCCGCCGGTCGATTTTCAGCAGATTGTCAGGAGAATACGGTCTGTAATCGGTGCTATTCAGAAACATGACTCGGAGGAGAGATTCTGTGGTCTCGGGGTTAAGGTGGAATTCGGCCAGGCCGTGTTTACCGATGAGCACACCGTCGAGCTGAACGGGCGAAGGATTACATCAAAACACTGGGTGATTGCTACGGGCGCTTCCCCGTCGGCTCCCCCTGTCGACGGTCTTGATCAGAGCGGATACATCACCAATCGTGACGTTTTTTTCATGGACAGGCTTCCCGGATCGATGATCATCCTTGGCGGAGGGCCCATTGCCATGGAAATGGCGCAGGCCTTTTGCCGCCTGGGATCAAAGGTATCGGTCATTCAGCGGAGCGATCAGATACTGACCCGCGAAGACAGGGATATGGCCGATGATGTAATGAAAGTGCTGCAACAGGAAGGGGTAAGATTCTTCCTGAATACATCCATTTTGGCTGTCCGAGATACCGGGGGACAAAAAGAGGTGGTGTTCCGGCAGAAGGGCCTGGAGGGATCGTTTGTCGTTGCCGCTGACAGCCTGCTGGTGGCCATGGGGCGGGAGGCCAACCTGACCGGGTTGGGGCTGGAGAATATCGGTGTGAAATTTACCCGAAAAGGCCTTTCGCTGGACGATCGGCTCAGGACGCGGCACAATCATATCTATGGGGCGGGAGATGTGACCGGGGCTTTTCAATTTACGCATGCGGCCGGATATGAAGGCGGTATCGTGATCAGCAATTCCGTATTTCATTTTCCCCGGAAAATCGATTATACGTATCTGCCCTGGTGTACCTACACCGATCCTGGCCTTGCCAGTATCGGGATGAATGAAAAAAGAGCAGGTGCGGCCGGCATTAACTATTCGGTCCGGATGGAGGCGTTTTCAGCTAATGACAGAAGCCTGGCGGAAGGAGAGGCCCGGGGCAGAATTAAACTCATTCTGGATGATAAGGGAAAGCCGATCGGGGTACAGATTTTTTCACTTTTTGCCGGGGAGCTGCTCAATGAATGGGTCGCCGTGTTTAACGGCGGGGTCAGGCTTTCAACACTGGCCGCTGCGGTTCATCCGTATCCTACGGTCGGGGAAAGCAGTAAAAAAGTGGCCGGAGCGGTCATGGCGGACAAGCTGTTTTCAGATCCCGTTAAAAAAGGCCTTAAATTTTTTTTCCACCTGAAAGGCAGAGCCTGTGAGCTGCCTGATAAACTTCCAAAGGCCGAAGACTAAAAAAAATAGGCTCGCTGCGCTTGAGGATGTTATAAAATAAAAGCTTCTTGTCTTTTGCCTCAAACGATAGCGCTCCTCAGTCCGCCCGAAGGGCGCTGTTGATAGCCGCAAAGAGTCACAAGGAACGCAAAAAAATAAGCCGCAGATTTACGCGGATGAACGCGGATGAATGCGGATGAATGCGGATGAATGCGGATAAAAAAAGAGCAGCTCAAAAGAAGTTTCGGTTATTCTTCATAAAAGAAAGATCCGCGATGATTCGCGGCAAAAGATTTTAATTAAACATACAGGGAGGTCAATGATGCAGATTGCCATAGCTGGCCTGGGGCGGATGGGGTTGAATATGGCGCGTCGCCTGTTGCGGGGCGGGCATTCGGTGGTGGCGTATAATCGCAGTCCGTGGAAAACGGACCAGCTTGTCAGCGAAGGCGCTATCGGTGCGTATGATATGTCCGAGCTGGTATCCAGACTGTCTTCTCCCCGGATCTTATGGATGATGCTGCCGGCCGGATCGGCCATCGATATGTATATCCATCAGCTGAACGAGTCGTTTTCGGAGGGGGATATCGTAATCGACGGGGCCAATACGTACTATAAGGATGATATCCGCCGGGCGGAGCTTCTTTCCCAAAAAGGCATCCGGTTTGTGGATGCGGGTGTCAGCGGGGGGATATGGGGCCTTGAGAAGGGCTACTGCCTGATGCTCGGGGGCGATCAGCAGTCCTGCCAATTTCTTGAACCTGTTTTTGAAACCCTGGCGCCTGAAAAAGGTTATCTGTACTGCGGGCCTTCCGGTGCCGGGCATTTTGTAAAGATGATCCATAACGGCATTGAATACGGGATGATGCAGGCGTATAGCGAAGGATTCCAGCTCATGGAGGCATCTGAGTACAAGCGGTCTCTGAATTACGCCGATATTGCCGGTTTGTGGAACCGGGGCAGCGTGATTCGTTCCTGGCTTCTGGAGCTTGCGGAAAAAGCATTTGCAGAGGACCCGAGGCTGCTCCGGATCAAAGGCTATGTTGATGATTCCGGAGAAGGCCGCTGGACCGTTCAGTATGCGGTCGAGTCGGGTGTGCCGGCTCCGGTGATTGCCATGTCGCTGTTTAACCGGTTCAGTTCCCGCGAAACCGATTCATTTGCCAATCGGGTTCTTGCCGCTCTGCGAAGGGAATTCGGGGGGCATGTCGCCAGAGCTGCAGGGGGGATAGTTAAGGGTTAAAGGGCTAAGGCAAATGGGGTTGATAGAGACAGCCTGCAGGGGCGCCCCCCCTTGTGTCCGCTCATCGGTACACAGGGCAGAAGAGGCTTTCAGCCCCTTAAAAAAGAGACAGGATGGCGCTTCGATTAAGCGGACAAGATTTAAACGCTTGCCTCAAAAAAGGTTAAACAAAACAGATGGACGCCTCAATGAATCTTGAAAAGGATATGCAGCTTCATACCCGGATCGAGGCGGCAGCCGAAGGCAGCCGCGTGAAACAAGTGGCCCGGGATGGCCGCAACTGTTTTGTCGAGGCGGATCTGGAGCCCTGCACTATCGTTATTCTGGGCGCTTCGGGTGATCTGACTTCGCGCAAAATTGTGCCGGCCCTGTTTCATCTATATGTCAGCGGCGGGCTGCCGCCCCGTGTCTGCATCGTCGGCTTAAGCCGTACCCGAATGAC
The DNA here is from genome assembly GCA_028704555.1 of Desulfobacterales bacterium. Classification (NCBI taxonomy): domain Bacteria; kingdom Pseudomonadati; phylum Thermodesulfobacteriota; class Desulfobacteria; order Desulfobacterales; species Desulfobacterales bacterium. Next base: position 26,370 of record JAQWFD010000025.1, on the reverse strand, counting down.
CGACGGGCAGTTCAGAAACAAGATGAAAGAGGCGGTGGTGCATGCCGGGTACATGGAGCCTGCCGGTTGGGACCGTTTTTCATCACGGATGCATTACAGGCCCATCGATTACGACGACAGGGCAACGTTTGAATCGGCAGCGGATTTTTTGAGACAGCTCGACAACCAGAGCCATACGCAGGGCAACCGGCTCTTTTATCTGGCGATACCGCCATCGCTTTATAAATCGGTGGCGCAGATGATCGGCCGGTCGGGGCTGGGAGCGGAACAGCAGGCCGGAAACGGCTGGTCACGGATTGTCGTGGAAAAACCCTTCGGCAGGGATCTGACCACCGCCGTGGATCTGGACCGTTCGCTTCACGACTATTTTCAGGAACATCAGATATTCCGGATCGATCACTACCTGGCAAAGGAGACCGTTCAGAATGTATTGATGTTCCGTTTTGCCAACGCAATCTTCGAGCCGTTGTGGAACCGGCGGTACATCGAATCGGTGAGCATCACCACGGCAGAATCCCTGGGTGTGGAGCATCGGGCCGGCTATTACGAGCAGGCCGGGGTGCTGAGGGACATGTTTCAGAATCATATGATGCAGCTGCTGTCGCTGACCGCGATGGAGCCGCCCCCTCTGTTTCAGGCCGATCATGTTCTGGATGAAAAAGTAAAGGTTTTCAGATCCCTGAGGCCATTTCCGGTTTACGACCTGAACCGGTATATCGTTCTGGGGCAGTATGGCCCCGGAGTGCTGGACGGAAAACCGGTTCCCGGATATCGGCAGGAGCCCGGTGTCAATCCCCGGTCCCTGATCCCTACGTTTGCAATGATGAAGGTATTTATCGACAACTGGCGGTGGCAGGGAATCCCCTTTTACCTGACATCCGGAAAACGGTTGAAGGAAAAGACCACACAGCTGGTGATTCAGTTCAGGGAAGTGCCTCACAGCATGTTCCGGGATATCCTCGGCGAACACATCACCACGAATCGGATCATTCTCGGAATCTATCCGGAAGAGAGAATCTCCCTGACGTTTCAGACCAAGAATCCCGGGACCCGAGTCTGCCTCAGGACGGTCAACATGGATTTTTCCTATCTGCAACAGGGCCAGGGGCCGGTTCTGGAAGCATATGAAAAAGTGCTGGTGGATTGTATCCTGGGAGACCAGATGCTGTTCTGGCGGCAGGATGGCGTGGCGCTTTGCTGGGCCTTTCTGACGCCGATTCTTCAGGAATGCGAAACCTGCGGGGAACGGGCGGAAATGCTTTATGTTTATGAAGCGGGAAGCCGGGGGCCGGATGCGGTCAGACACCTGATGAAAAAGGAGTAGGACGTGGCCGGGACGCCGTTGCCTTCATTCTCCGGGAAAAAAGCTGTTCTCAAGGCCCTGGTTTTTATTCTGTTTATCATCACTGCCATTTCTCTGGTCCGATTGACTTCGGTCACCCGGTACCTGACCCCCGAGGCCCTCGGACAATTTCTGGACAGAGCCGGGTTGTGGGCGCCGGTGGTGTTTATGCTGGTGTACGCTGCCGGCGTGTGCCTGTTTTTGCCCGGAACCCTGCTGACTGGTCTGGGCGCTGCCATTTTCGGTCCGTACCTGGGGTTTGTGTATGTATGGATGGGGGCCATGGCCGGCGCCGGTGGCGCATTCTGGATCGGACGGACCCTGGGCAGGGACTTTGCGGCATCAATGATCGGGGACCGGTTGAAAAAATATGATGACGCCATTGAACGAAACGGCTTTGCCACGGTGCTGTATCTGCGGCTGGTCTATTTTCCGTTTACGCCCATGAATTTCGGGATGGGGCTGACCAGGGTACGCTTCAGGGATTACATGTTCGGCACCGGTCTGGGTATTATGGTGGGAACCTTCGTTTTCACCTTTTTCATCGGTACCCTGAAAGATGTCTGGGTCTCCGGTAACTGGGCGGACCTGCTCTCCTTGAAAGTGTTTTTTTCGCTGGGCCTGTTCGCTTTTTCTTTTTTTATCCCCACAATTATCAAAACGATCAAGGGAGAAGCTGGTGGCCGATAGTCCCCGGAGGTTTAACCCATGCCACGCTTATCGCTTCGTGTCTGCGATACCTGAACCGGTCCCGGAAAATAGCCGTCTGTCCGCAGTGCGGTCAATCCCTGCGGGCCGGAAGACGAAAAGAAGGCTGGATTGAAAGGCTGTATCCGGGGATACCTGTAATACCATTCACGGGCGCTGCCGGCTCTGATAACCGGATGGTGGCAGGAACCCGTATCCCATAGCACAAGAGAGCGCCTTATGTTTTCAAAAGCCTCCATGATCATAGAAAAAAATCCTGACGCCATGGCCTATGCCGCTGCCAGGATATTTATCAATGCTGCCGAAGCCAATATCAAAGACCATGGCCGGTTTAATGTGGCGCTGTCTGGCGGGTCGACCCCCCGCAGGATGCATGTCCTTTTGTCCGAAAAGCCGTTCGGCCCGGCAGTGCAATGGAAGAAGATTCATATCTTCTGGGGCGATGAGCGATGTGTACCTTTGGATGATCCGGCCAGTAACTGCGGAGCGGCCCGAAACGATTTTCTGGACCGGGTTCCGATTCCGGAAGCTAACATTCATCCCATGTCCGCGGATATGGACCCGGCGGCGGCAGCCCTGTTTTATCAGAAAGCGCTTGAGAAACATTTGCCCAGGGATGCCGATGGATTTCCCGTTTTTGATCTGATTTTTCTCGGGATCGGGATCGATGGCCATATTGCCTCGCTGTTTCCGGAAGATGCGGCCCTGGATGAAACCGAGCGGTGGGTGGTTGCCGCCAGGGGTGGCGCGCCGGATGTGATGCGTTTAACGTTGACCTTTCCGGTGTTAAACCGTGCAAAACAGATTGCCTTTATGATCTCCGGAAAAAAGAAGGCAAAACTGGTTCGGACCCTGTTTGAAGAAGAAGGCCTCTTGTTCCCCGCGCAGAGAATTCAGCCCATCCGGGGAAAACTTCTGTGGATTCTGGATGCGGAAGCCGCATCACGGCTTACATCCGTGCTTTCTCATGATGCGTTTTGAGGTCAGAGGTCACAGAGGGCAGCGGACCGAAGAAATAGCGAATCAGATGATGGGCTTGTTACGAAACGATCGATATTGAGAGGGTCCAAGGGGGATATCATGACAAAACTGAATGAACTGGCAGCGTTGGGACAGTCGGTATGGGTGGATTATATCCGCCGGTCCTTTATCACTTCAGGAGAATTGACGTCTCTGATCGATCAGGGGCTTTGCGGGCTGACGTCCAATCCGGCCATTTTTGAAAAAGCCATTGCCGGCAGTGCCGACTATGATGAGGATATCCGGGAACTGGCCCGAACCCCGAAAAAGGCCGAAGAAATTTATGAAATTCTGGCGTTGAAGGATATTAAAATGGCGGCAGACCTTTTCCTGCCGGTATTCGAAAAAACCGGTGGCATGGACGGGTATGTCAGTATCGAGGTCAGCCCGGCGCTGGCCTTTGATACTGTCAAAACAGTTTCGGAAGCCAGGCGGCTGTTTTCAATGCTGCACCGGCCCAATATCATGATCAAGGTGCCGGCAACTGCGGAGGGCATTGCTGCGATCACCCATCTGATCGGATCGGGCGTCAATGTCAATGTGACGCTGCTCTTCAGCGTGAATAATTACAAAGCCGTGGCGGATGCCTACATGAAAGGGCTGGAGATGCTGGCGGCAGAAGGCCCCACGGTATCCGGCGGCCGACGGGTCGATCAGGTGGCGTCGGTGGCCTCATTTTTTGTCAGCCGGGTGGATACGGCCGTGGATATGGAGCTGGAAGCGGTCGGGAATAAGGACCTGCAGGGCAAAATCGCCATTGCCAATGCCAGGGTGGCCTATGCGGAATTCAGGGCGCTTTTCAGCGGTCCGCGGTGGGATCACCTCCGGCAGAAAGGGGCCCGGGTGCAGCGACTGCTGTGGGGAAGTACCGGTACCAAAAATCCGTTGTATCCGGATACGCTTTATGTGGACGAACTGATCGGACCGGATACGGTCAATACCATCGCCCCGGCCACACTCTTTAATTTTCTGGATCATGGCTCCGTATCTGAAACGCTCATCCGGGGGAGGGATGACGCGCGCAGGCAACTGAAACAGCTTGAACAGCTGGGCATCGATCTGGATGCCGTTACCGGCCGGCTTCAGAAAGAAGGGGTTGAGCTGTTTGCCAGACCCTTCAATGCCATGATCGACAGTATCCGGGAAAAACATCGGAGGTTGCGCAAGGGTGAAAAATCATACATGGCATGGCTGGGCAAGGATCAGATCGCGGTGGATCAGGCCCTGTCAGCCATCCGCGACACCTTTCTCGTCAATCGGATCTGGACCCGTGATGCCACGGTGTGGAAAGGAAATCCCGATGCCATCAAAAACCGTCTGGGGTGGCTGAACCGCCCGGCCGTTATGCCATCAGCCATTTCCGGCATTACCCGGTTTGTCCGCGAGGTCCTGGACGATGGTTTTACGCATGTCCTGCTGCTGGGCATGGGGGGCTCCAGCCTTGCGTCCGGGATGTTTCGGGCCATTTTCGGGGTAAAAAAGGGATTTCTGGATCTGGTGGTGCTCGATTCAACCGATCCAGGCGCTGTTCTGGCCAGTGAACACAGAATCGATCCGGATAAAACCCTGTTTATCGTATCGAGCAAATCCGGTGGCACTGTCGAGACCCTCTCCCTTATGAACTATTTTTATACCCGGCTTGCCGAGAGCGTCGGCGAGAAGGCCGCAGGGAAGCAGTTTGTGGCCATCACGGACCCGGGAAGCGGACTGGAAAAATCGGCAGCCGAACTGCATTTTCGAAAGATTTTCCTGAACGATCCCAATATCGGCGGCCGGTACTCGGCGCTGTCTTTGTCCGGCCTGGTGCCGGCAGCGTTGATCGGGATGGATTTGGACCGCCTGCTGGATCGCGCGGCTACCATGGCCGGTAACTGCGAGGGGTGCAACTGTCCGGTCGGCGGAGACAATATGGGCGCATGGATGGGAGCCGTCATGGGGACCCTGGCCGGTTCGGGACGGGATAAACTGACCCTGATCTTCTCGCCGTCCATCATGCCCTTCGGTGACTGGGTGGAGCATCTGATTGCCGAAAGCAGCGGCAAGGAGGGCAAAGGGATTCTGCCGGTCAACCGGGAAGCGGTCGCGCCTGCAGATACCTACAGCCGTGACCGGTGGTTTGTGTATATGCGGATGGACAAGGACGCCGGGTTTGACCCGGAAGTAAAGGAACTGGTCCGCTTCGGACATCCGGTTATTCAGCTGAATCTGAAAGATATCTATGATATCGGTGGGGAAATCTTCCGATGGGAAATGGCGATTGCCGTGGCGGGCAGCCTTTTGGGAATCAATCCGTTTAATCAGCCGAATGCGGAATCGGCCAGGGTGCTGACCCGGCAGATGGTCGACGATTATAAGGCGAAAGGCAAGCTGCCTGAAATTTCACTGACGGTTCAGGAAAACAGCGTTCGGGTGTATGCCGATGTATGGGCGGAGACCCTGTCCGAGGCTGTTGACCGGTTCATGTTCGGGTCAGATGCCGGCAAGGATGATATCGCCGGGCGAAGCTATATCGCCATCCAGGCTTTTTTCACGCCGACACCGGAAATCGATTGGGCCCTGCAGGACTTTCGCACACGGCTTCAGCTCAAATACCGCATGGCCACCACGGTCGGTTACGGGCCCCGGTTTCTGCATACCACCGGCCAGCTGCACAAAGGAGATGGGGGCCACGGCATGTTTATTCAGCTCACATCGGACATGCCCGATGACCTCCCGGTGCCGGATACGCCCGGCAAAACGTACTCTTTGATCAGCTTCGGGATGCTCAAGATGGCCCAGGCGCTTGGTGATCGGCAGGCCCTGCTCGATGCCGGCCGCCGCGTGATCCGGTTTCATCTCGGAAAAGATGTCGTCAACGGGCTGAAGGCTCTTGAGAAAGCCATGGGCTGATAGCGGATGGCCACTGGCCAGTAACTGTTAATCAATAACCGGTTCTCTTGACACAGGGGGAAGCCCATGCGTGATAATGCTGATCCTCAGGGACAGCTTAAACAACAGGCCGCTCAGTATGCGGTGGAATTTGTCCGGTCCGGGATGATTATCGGTCTTGGAAGCGGCTCTACGGTACGATTCGCTCTCGAACTGATTGGCCATCGGATCACGGCCGGCCGGCTGACTGATGTGCTGGGCATTGCCAGTTCAATGCAGACCGGGCAGCTTGCCGAATCGTTCGGGATTCCGTTGACGGATCTGGATTGGCATCCCCGCATCGACATGGTTCTTGACGGCGCCGATGAGGTGGACCCCCACCTGAATCTGATCAAAGGCGGTGGCGGGGCGCTGCTCCGTGAGAAGATTCTGGCGCAGGCCAGCCGGAGAAATGTCATTATCGTTGATGAAACCAAGCTGTCGCTGCAGCTGGGGACCCATTGCCGGCTGCCTGTTGAAGTGATTCCGTTCGCCCTGAAGCCCGAGTCCGAATTTATAGAAAGCGAATTGGGGGCCCAGGTTACCATCAGAAAAACGGCAGATGACAAAAGGGTGCTCACGGATCAGGGCAATGTTATCCTGGACTGCCGGTTCGGCTCCATTTCTCGTCCTGACAAGCTGGCATCCATGCTGGATCAACGGGCGGGTATTGTCGGGCACGGCCTGTTTCTGAATCTGGCCTCCGAAGTGATTGTCGGAGGTGTGAACGGCCCCGGACATCTCAAGCGGTAAAACTGTGCTTATTTAAACCCTTACGGGTCATCTGAAAGGAATCTGATATGGTGGGAAACCCATTCCCCATGGTGCTGGCATGTGATATCGGCGGAACGAAAACGGTGATCGGCGTGTTTGAAAAAAAAGACGGTCGTCTCCGGGTAAATGCCATAGAAACATGGCCTTCCCGTGAGGCATCCGGCCTGGAAGCTATTATCCGCCGGTTCATGGAACAGCACCCGCTGCCGCTATCGGCGGTCTGCATGGGCATTGCCGGACCGGTGAAGGATGGGCAGTGTAAAACCACGAATCTGCCGTGGGTGGTGTCCGAGCAATCCATAAAAGACCGGTTCGGATGGAGCCGTGTCCGCCTGATCAATGATCTGGCCGCCACCGCGCTGGCCGTGCCCCGGCTTGAAGACCGGGAAGTCGTTCTGCTGAAAGGAAAAAGATGGGCGATGCCGGGCAATATCGGGATCGTTGCACCCGGAACAGGGCTGGGTATGGCGCTTCTGATCCATGACAATGGCCGGTACGTCCCGGTTGCTTCCGAAGGCGGGCATGTTGATTTTTCTCCCCGGGATGAAAGGCAGGCCGGGTTGAGCAAATACCTTCAACAACGGTTTGGGCATGTCAGTCTGGAGCGGGTGGTATCAGGCCCCGGTCTGGTCAATATTTTTTCATGGCTGACGGATACGGGGCGCTATCATGCGCCGGAATGGCTTTTGCGGCAGCTTGAGACGATGGATCCGGCCCGGGCGATCACGGAGGCGGCAAGAGATCGTCAGGAACCCCTGTGCATGGAGACACTGGATGTATTTGTTTCCGTATTCGGCGCGGCAGCGGGAAATCTGGCTCTGACCGGCACCACAACCCGGGGACTCTATCTTGGAGGGGGGATTCCTCCCAAGGTATTGTTTAAATTGAGAGACCGTGTCTTTATGGATGCCTTTACTGACAAGGGCCGGTTCAAAGACTATCTTGATCAGATACCGGTGGGCGTTATCCTCAATGAAAGGGCTGCGTTGATTGGGGCGGCCTGGGCCGCGCTGGATATGATAGGGGAGGGGTGTGAGTCGAAAAACAGTCGTGAGTCGTGAGTCGTGAGTCGTGAGTCGAGAGTCGAGAGTCGAGAGTCGTGAGTCAAGAGTCATGACTGACGACTGTTTTCTGACAAAGGAGGAAAACCATGAGCAGACTGCTTTATATTCAGGCATCGCCGAGGGGGGAGAGATCCTATTCGCTGGCGGTGGCCAACGCGTTTGTCGGTGCTTACAGGAATTTTCATCCTGAAAGCGAAATTGTGAAGATCAATGTTTTTGAAAAAGATCTGCCCTTATTTGACGGACTGGCTGTCAAGGCAAGGTACACGATTTTGCACGGACTTGACCACACGCCGCAAGAGCGGGGCGCGTGGAAGGCCGTCGAAGCCGTTATCGATGAATTCAAATCCGCCGATAAGTATGTCATGGCAGTTCCCATGTGGAATTTTTTGATTCCGTATCGTCTCAAACACTATCTGGACGTATTGATTCAGCCGACCTATACGTTCAGTTTTTCCCCGGAAGCGGGCTACCGGGGGCTGGTTACCGGAAAGCCAATCTTTCTCGCATGCGCCCGGGGGGGAGAGTATCCGCCGGGCAGCCGCAGTGAAGCATATGATGTTCAGAGCCGGTACCTGAAGATGATTTTCGAGTTCATCGGATTTACCGATATTCGTACACTGGTGATTGAGCCCACGCTGGCCGGCGGTGCCGATATGGCCGGAACCATACGGGAGCAGGCCATTGCCAGGGCCAGAGAAATGGCCGCGCAGTTTTGAGGGCCGCTGCGATTGAGGGACGATTAAAGCTTTTTGCTTTTTATTTTTTACCTCAAACGAAGTGGTCCTAAAGCGATAGCGCTCTTTTGTCCGCCCGCAGGGCTAACAGAAAGGGAGTCAACTGCATGAGTTGGAAGATCTCACCAAAGGTGGCAGATATTCTTAAACAGGGGGCAGATTTTGAAGGAATTGACCGGACGCAGGCAACCATTCTGATGAATCTGGCGCTGCATTCAAAAGAGACCTATGCATTGATGGAAACCGCAAACCGGATGTCCCGGCAGCAATTCAAGGGGAAGGCTGAAAACCATCTTCATATCGGCATCAATATAACCCCCTGTCCGTTTAACTGCCGGTTCTGTTCGTTGACGGAGGCAGCCGGGATTTTTACCGAAACCATCGAATTTGAAGAAGAACAGCTTCTTGAATGGGTCAGGGACGCGGAACGCTGCGGGGCCGATGCCCTGAATATCATGACCACCGGGACCTATTCGTTTGAGCGTCTTCTGGAAATCGGCCGGCTGCTTTCGGCAGAAACGGCGATCCCGCTGGTCGCCAACACGCGGGATATCGATCACCGGGAAGCCGAACAGCTGCTGGCGGCCGGATTTGTCGGCGCGTATCATGCGGTCCGGCTGGGTGAAGGCAGAGATACGCCGTTTAAGGTCACCCAGCGGATCAAGACCATTTGTGCAATAAAGGATGTCGGCCTCAAATGGATGAACTGCATCGAACCGGTTGGCCCCGAGCATGCCATCGGGGAGATCGTCGGGCTGATGCTGCTGGCACGGACCTGGCAGGCCACCTACAGCGGCGTGATGCGCCGTATTAATTTTGCCGGATCACCCATGGCCCGTTTCGGGATGATCAGCGAACTGGAAATGGCAAAAATGGTAGCGGTCAGCCGGCTGGTAATGGGCGATGTCTGTCGAGCCCATTGCACGCAGGAGCCTCACAGCGCGTCACTGCTTGCCGGGGCCAATCTGTTTTTCCCTGAAGTGGGCTCAAACCCCAGGGACAGTGAAGCCGACACCTCCAGGGGAAGAGGTCAATCGGTTTTCGACTGCAGACAGATTTTCATGGAAATGGGGTGGAATCCCGATCAGCCGTCAAACTGTTTTGAATCAGAACCACCGGTCTACCTGCAAAGCAAGGTGTTATGATTCCTGTGGGAGCTGCGGTTGTGGGAGAAAATGTCTCATACGATCGTGTCTGTGGCCCATGATGTATTCGTGAGGATATTGACGTTACACTGCCCCGCCCCAGAAAAAAAGGAGAAAGTGAATTTCTCCTTTTCTGCCGAAACATATATCAACGCCTTAACGCCGGATCACTCCCTGTTTGAATATTTCAAATGCAATTTCAAGGGTTGATTTTAAAAAGTCTTTGTTTTCATTGATAACCGTCTTGCTGGCTTCCCAGAGCACAACGCCTGAGAACATCGACCAGAATATATCCGCCAGTGCGGTCGGATGCTTGTCAATAAAAATTCCTTTTTGCGTTCCTTCTCTGAAAATACTGGCGATGGCTCCAATGGCCTGGCTGGAAAGGTCTTTGACCTCTTTTAAAAAACGTGGAGAAAGATTTTTCAGGGTTTCGCTGGATTGCAGATGGAACATGTTGACGATAATCAGGGGATCAAAATCGTAAACGTCAGACATGGCCTTGATGAGGGCATCGAGTTTTTCCCCGGGGTCCTGGTCTTTCCCGTCATGAACATGTTCCAGATTGATAATCAGGTACTGGAGAATTCTCAGGGATAAGGAGGCATAAAGCTCCTCTTTGTTTTTGAAATAAAGATACAGCGTTCCGGGGCTTAACTCCGCTTCATGGGCGATATCCTCCATGGTGGCTTTGCTGAATCCCTTTTCCGAAAAAACCCGCTTGGCCGCCACAATAATCTGCTGCCGCCGTCTGTCCTTTTCTCTTTCCTTTCGTTCCTGAATTCCCATAACGTTTCAATTCCTGAATGATATTTAGTTTTCAATACAAGGTATAATTTATAGGTAATATTTGGTCAAGTAAAATATTTATTTTTTTTTTGAATTATGATCAGTGTCCATAGCGTCTTACAAAGATGCCGTTTATGGCAGATTTGGTTTTTATGTAAAATATTTCATTTTAATGACAAGCGGTTACCGTAATAATTATTTTTTGCCGGGGTATGTGTTTCCACCCGGGCGCATGGGAACGGGTAAATTACAATCGAAAGATAATGGAATATATCGAAGCATAATCGTTCGTTCGAAGCAGGCACCGAAGCGGGCAGTGTCCATCCGGATCATTTTATTGCGGACGATATGAATCCCTTGAACCGATATTTTTTGGATGCCTTTCAATTGATTTGCCAATATTCATCCCGAGCATTAAAATACTTTTTATAAACGTATTGGCTGTATGTGTAAAGATAAGAATTTGATCATTGGATGAAAAGAGAAAAATCGGGTTCATGTGGCGGAGGCGCTCTCGGAATGAGCCTCAGCGCAGACGACTGCCAATCTGTCATAAAAATGGAAAATGCCGGCTATTCGATCAAAAAGGGGGGGGCGTTGGGCCGGACGGAGCGGGGAAAAACGGGTCTTTACAGATTAAAGTCTGAAAACGATCGGTTTTTCTTCCGTGTCAATATCAATGCCGATGACATCACCGGTTTTGAAACCGATTCGTCTGATTTCCATCACGATCCGGTTGTGACGCTCCACCTGCCAGTATACGGACCAGGCAGGATTCCGGACCGTATCGATTCCGTAAGCATCATGCGTGCCCAGATTGATTCGGATTTTGTCCTTGGCGATCAGGGTATCGGCTTCGGATAAAAAATAATCAATCCGGTACTGATGCTGATGCAGGGTTTTGGAAAGCGCTTTGCGCAGATGGGGGAAATGGGTGAAAACGTGATGGACCTCCTGATACAGTTTTTCAGGTATCTGGATGGAAAGCCCTAACACGGCAAAACGTTCGTGCTTCAGTGCAAAGGCTCTGAGCTCTTTCTCATGGATTCTGATCATCTCCTCGGCATGGTTGAAACGTAATTTCGGATCTCCGGAAGAAGCGTCTGCCGGTTCGCTGCAGGAATGGAGGATCTGATTATAAAGCGCAATGTTGTTCATCACGTAAACGGGACGTTCGCGGTAGTTTCTTCTTTTCCGGAGTCTCCGGATGCCATCCATCCGGATGGAACGTTCACTTTCCTTCTGTTCGAGCGTGTCGATGCCGGAAATATCTTTAGCTTGAACAACGCATATCTGTCTGTCGGGGGAAATGATGAATTCGATCTCACACCTGAATCCCAGAAACCGCTGGATATCTTCCGAGTGCCTGAGGAGGGCTTTGTCCGGAGGGGTTTCCGTGATATACGGCTCTGTCCGAATCTTCCGGTAATTATCCCCGCCATAACCGAATTCCCATTGGTTGCCGAGCATTTTTGCCATGACGCCCATACCGTCGATAAAGGGCATCACAATAATGCCCATATCATCGATGTTGATTGCCGGGGCGCTGTTAAATTTCTGTTGCCGGATCAGTGACAGCCGTTTTGAGGTAGCGCCCGCCTGGATGATCCGGCTTCGGGCATAGACGATTCCCTCCGGATCCGCATAGGTTTCCAGAGAATCGAAGGTTCCCCCCTTCAGTCGGTGTTCGAGCGGATGGGCGCTGCGGACGATCACTTTGAAACTTTCCCGGTGTCGATTCAGAAATGCCTCGAGAGCGGTAAACCGGTGGAGATTGAAATCGGACGCTGCCAGATAAATAAAATCGGGTACGTTAAAAGCGCCTTTTTTCAATAGGGCCAGCAGCCTGGCTTTTTCAGGTAGGGTTGTTTCCATGAGTTCGTTATGGTATTTGGTTGTCTTGATTTCGGATAAAAAATAGTTGTTACGATTTGATGATGCGCCGGGCTGGACAGCAGGACCGTACGTTGTAAATAATACATCGGGGGATGCCCTGCCTGCATGGGGGCGAATGCTGTTCCGGTTATCCCAGATAAATGGAGATCGCGTCTTTACGCGCGTTAACCTGCTGAATGGTAACTTGAACCAGATCTTCAGGCTTGAGGCTGATTCCGCCAGAAACCGGCAGGTCGCATTCCAGCAAATAATCGGTCAGCAGCACAGCGAAAGACCGCCTTCGTTTCGTCAGGACAATCGCCAGTGATTTATGCCCGATCCGGCTTTCAAGGTGCTTCAACAGCCAGTAGCGGCTTCGGGTATGCTGAAGCCGTGAGACCGCCATCATGGGCTGCTCCAGAAGTTGTATGATGGTGTCGATTTCCTCAGCCGTATAGGGCTGCTCCAGGCCAAGGACAGACCGTATCTGCCGTTGCGTGACCAGGTCGACATATTTGCGGATCGGCGATGTGGCCGTGACATAGGCGTTCATACCAAGACCGGAATGAGGTGCCGATGTGGTGCATAACATGAACCGGCTCATTACTTTGCGTTGCATCCAGTTTTGAAACAGACTGCTCTCCTGGCTGCCCAGCAGGTGTTCCCTGGGTTCAGGCTGGGCCCGGAAGATTGCCGGAACCTGGTGATCGTTGAGAAAACGGGCCATCAGCCAGTTGGCCATAATCATGATTTCAGCCACCAGCATTCTGCCCGGACTTTCCCTGTCGGACAGGGTAACGGTGGGTTTTCCGTCAGGGCCAAATCCGATATTGATATCCGGAAGCGTGATGGGAATCGCTCCCTGTGCCAGTCTTCTCAGCCGGAAGGCGCCGGCTATTTTCTGCAGAATATAAAACGGACGGTTTTCACTGGCGACCAGATCCACATCGGAATAGGTCAGTTGATGCCGGATATTGACGAGGCTGGGGAATATGTCGTAATCCAGAATTTCAAAACTTTTGTTGAAGTTGATCATGACCGTGATGGCAGGACGCAGCATCCCGGCTTTCAGACTCAAGAGTCCTTCCGCCAGCGACGGCGGAAACATGGGGATCTTCAAATCCGGCATGTAAATCGAGCTTGCCCGCGAAAGGGCTTCCCGGTCCAGGATATCATCTTTTTTAATGAAGTGGGAGACATCGGCGATATGGACGCCGAGGGCATAACCGCCGTTTATTTCCTCGATGCTCAGTGCATCATCAAAATCCAGAGTGGATTGACCATCAATGGTCATCAGGGCCAGGTGGGTCAGATCCCTGCGACCGTCCTCGAACCGCTGGGTTGAGAACGCATCTGTCAGTTGCTGAGCGTGCCGGATCATATCATCTGAAAACGTTGTGGGTACCTGCTGCCGGAGCAGCTCGATATTCTCATGCGGATCCCACACCCCCAGCTTGACGAGAAGTTGAAACACCCTTTCTTCATCGTCAAACCCTGCCCGCTGGAGTATGGCTTTGGCAAGGGTGAAATCACTGTCTTCTTTACCAAACAGATAAAAGGATTTCAGAATATTGACGAGGGGGATTTTATCCTCCGGTAAAGCCGGTTTTTTATCCTCCGATATTTTTTTCAGCCATGCCCCGCCCTCTTCGATCAGGGCGTTTCTGCGTTCGGCTTCTCTGTCGCGGGAAATGATCTGGCAGACCTGTTCCTCGGAATGGGGGAAAAAAGAGTCGAAGTTGAATTTGAAATAGGTTCTGTTTACAAAAAAAGCCCTGACAACGGCAGATTCATGATCATCAGCAGGGTGGTCCGGGAAGCAGAATTCGGTCATCGACATCAGATCGATCCACTGCTGTTCGGTATGCAGAATTTCCCATAATTCCCGGATTTCAATCTGGCCCATGAGGGCTTTGCGATGACTGGAAATATTTTTCAGCGTGCCGACCAGATTGCCTCTGCCCAGGGACAGATCCAGCTGGGTCTTGCCGACATGCGACAGGCGGCTTTCTGACATGTTCACTTCCCGGTTGGTTTCGGTCAGCAGCCGCAGACGATTTTTTTTGATTTCAACCACCACCGCGCAGACGATGCTCTGGCGGTCTATATATTCGACGATTTTGCCTGATTCCATGGATCGAAATATATCAATGGACTACTCAAAAGTCAATGAGACGGAAAAATTAATAATTCGATCGCGCCCGGGTTTGACCACTGCGCTGATCTGGTATAAATATTATTTGACAGCCTGTTTATTTCTGAGCGAGCTTCTTAAGAAGCGCACGCATCAAAAATCTGACAAATCCGAATGAATGACATTTTACGGCAGGGGTACGGGGCCGGTATGAAATTTATCAGATTAATTAAACCCTATATTGTGGAAAACCGGATTTCCATCCTTTCGGGTTTGATCTGTCTGATCATCGTGGATTTTCTGCAGCTGTGGATTCCGCGGATCGTCAAGCGGGTTGTGGATGAGCTGACGGTCTTTCAGGCGGATCGAATGTCGCTGCTGTTTTTTGCGCTTTCCATTATGGCAATTGCCATATTGATCGGCGGATTTCGATACGGATGGCGGCTGTGCCTGATCGGGACCTCGAGAAGCGTGGAAGAGCGCCTTCGGCGGGATCTGTTTGATCATCTGCTGACGCTTTCAGCATCATATTTTGATACGGTCCGGACCGGAGACCTGATGGCGCATGCGACCAATGATGTCCAGCACGTGCGGATGGCCATCGGTATGGGCATTGTCGCGCTGACCGATGCCGTGGTGCTGGGCAGTGCCGCTGTCGGTTTTATGGCGTATATCCATCTGGAGCTGACCGCTCTGGTTCTGATCCCCATGCCCCTGATTGTGGTGGGTACCCGGTTTTTCAGCCGGAAAATGCACCGGATGTACCGGCAGGTTCAGGCCTCTTTTTCGGAGTTGACCGAGCAGGTCAGGGAGCGGTTTTCAGGGATCCGCATCATCAAGGCGTTTAACCGGGAAACCGAAGAGGCCTCTGAGGTGGGTAATGTCTCCAGGGAGTATGTCCGCCAGAATTTGAAGCTGGCAACCGTCATGGGGGCGTTTTTCCCGATGATGATGTTTGTTACCAACCTTAGCCTTGTCCTGGTCTTGTATCTGGGCGGTCGCCGGACCATTTTTGCTGAAATCACGCCGGGGGATTTTGTCGCTTTTATCAGCTATCTGGGGATTCTGACCTGGCCGATGATGGCCATGGGATGGGTGGCCAACCTGATTCAGCGGGGTAAAGCGTCACTGGAACGGATTTATTCGATTCTTGAAATCCGGCCGGATATCGTTGAGCGGCCGGGGGCCATCCCGGTCCGACACGTGAGCGGCCGGGTAACCTTTGAGAACGTGTCCTTCGGCTACCGTTTATCCGCCGAATCGGTGCTGCAGCATATCCGCGTCGATGTGCCGCCGGGACGCATGCTGGGTATCGTGGGTCCCCCGGGCAGCGGCAAAAGTGCCCTGCTGAATCTGATTCCAAGGGTGTATGATGCCAGTGACGGCCGGATTCTGATCGATGGAAAAGATATCCGGGATATGCGGCTTTGCGATCTGAGATCGGCCATTACCTGTATCCCTCAGGAACCCTTCCTGTTTGCCGGAACGATTCGGGACAATATTGTCCTGGGACGGCCGGATATTTCCGCGCAGCAGCTGACCGATGCAGTTAAAAAGGCGGCCCTGCATGAAGCGATCTGCTCTTTTCCGGACGGGCTTGACACGATGGTCGGCGAGAAGGGCATTATCCTTTCCGGAGGCCAGAAACAGCGGGTGGCGCTGGCCCGCGCTTTTGTCAGAGACACCCCGATACTGATTCTGGATGATCCCGTCAGTCAGGTGGATACGGAAACCGGCAGCCGCATCATCAGAGCCATTCAGGCCATGAACCGCGATAAAACCATCATTCTGGCCTCTCACCGGCTGTCTGCCGTATGCTTTGCCGATACCATTATCACCCTGTCCGAGGGGCGTATCGTGGAATCCGGAACGCATGACCAGCTGATGGCCTCCGGCGGCTATTACGCAGGCACCTTCCGGTTGCAGAAAGTCGAAGAGGCAGGTTATGCGGACTGATTATGGATATGCTGAAGAAGGGACGCTTGGAAAACCCTATGATATCCATATTCTGAAACGGCTGTATCCGTTTTCCAGACCCTACCGCAGATGGATTTTCTACGCGATCGCGATTGTCATGTGCATGACCCTGCTGGATCTGGCGCTTCCCTATCTTACGAAAATCGCGATTGACCGGTACATCGTGCCACGGTCACAAATCGGTCAGATCGGCTCACCGGGGTCAACAGATGCTGAGGTCAGACGCCTGGTTGTCGATTTGAATGATGCATCGATTCGGTCCGTTGTCGAAAAATACCCCGCACTTTTTCAGACCGATGGGGCAACCGCGTCCATTTTATTTCGGCAGCTGCCGGCGCTTTCCAGAGAGGATACGGCCAGGCTGAGAGCCCCTGACCTTTCAGGGCTTGCTATGACAGCCGCCGTGTTTCTCGGCATTGTCCTGCTCAACTTTGGCTTGAATTTTATTCAGGTGGTCATGATGGAATACGCCGGTCAGAATATGCTCCATGAACTCAGGGTCCGGCTGTTTACGCATATCCAGGACCAGCCCATGAGCTTTTTTACCCGGCATCCGGTCGGCCGGCTGGTGACGCGGGTGACCAGCGATGTCCAGAATATGCATGAGCTGTTTACATCGGTGATCGTGTTCGTGTTCAAGGACCTGTTTCTGCTGATCGGCATTGCCGCGGTTTTGATCGGACTCAACTGGAAGCTGGCGCTGGTTTCGTTTTCGGTGCTGCCACTGGTCGGATGGGCCTCGGTTTATTTTGCCCGCCATTCCCGTGACGTTTTCCGGATACTTCGGGTGAAAATCGCCGAGATCAATACCCGGTTTTCAGAAAGCATCGGAGGGCTGAAAGTGATTCAGCTGTTCATGCAGGAAAATCGGAACCGCCGCAATTTCAACCGGCTCAACCATGACTGTTTTCTGGCCGGCATGAGGCAGATCCGGCTGTTTGCCGTGCTGATGCCGGTGATCGAAATTCTGGGTTCGACGGTGCTGGCGCTGATCATCTTTTACGGCGGGACAAGCGTCCTTTCGGACCAGATCAGTCTGGGCGCGCTGGTTGCCTTTATATCCTATATGAAAATGTTTTTCCGGCCCATACGGGATATCTCCGAAAAATATAACATCATGCAAAATGCCATGGCATCGGCCGAACGAATCTTTATGATGTTCGATGCGCAGGAGGGGGCGGTCGTGGTTTCAAATGCGCCGGATGCACCGCCCGGCCTCATAACCGATATCCGGTTTGAGAACGTCACGTTTGGTTATACCCCGGATGAACCGGTGCTCAAATCCGTTACCTTTTCCATGAAAAAAGGCGATACCGTTGCCATTGTCGGATCCACCGGTTCCGGGAAGACCACGATTATTAATTTGATGGCCCGGTTTTATGAACCGGATTCAGGCCGTATCCTGATCAATGGACAGGATATCAGCGCCATGCACCCGTCCGCCGTTCGTTCGTTGATGGCGCTGGTGACACAGGACCCGGTCCTGTTTTCAGGAACCATCCGGAACAACATCCTGAAGGGAAACTGTCAGGTATCGGATTTGAAAATGAAGGAGATCCTCACTGCCGCCAGCTGTGATGCCCTGATCGATCGGCTGCCCGAAGGGCTGGATACGGTTCTGTCAGAGGGCGGGGCATCGATTTCCAGCGGTGAGCGCCAGCTGATATCCATTGCCAGGGCCTTTGCCTGTGATCCGGAACTTATCATTCTGGATGAGGCCACCTCCTACATCGATTCGGAAACCGAACAGACCATCCAGACCGCTATGGCCAACCTGATGAACCACCGCACCGCCTTAGTCGTCGCCCACCGTCTGTCCACCGTCCGTCATGCCGATACCATCCTGGTGTTAAACCATGGAACCATTGTCGAAAGCGGAACCCATGATGAGCTGATGGACCGCAAAGGGTTTTACTATGAACTTCACCAGGTATGGGGGGGCAGAGGTCAGAGGTCGGAAAGAGTAGGTCATAAGCAGTAGGCAGAAATAATAAAAACATGGGGCTGCGTCCAGAGCGTAGGGGCGGACCCCTGTGTCAGACCGGTAGTAGAGAGGCAGGAGTCAGAGGACTGAGGGCTGAGTTTTATGGCCTGGATTTTTTTTAGGACTTTATGCCGTTTATTCCAACTGCTTGCACCTTATACCTTATACCCTGAACCCCATACCTTCACAGCTTTTTTTACTCAGTCCTCAGCACTCAGTCCGTAGTCCTTCGCTCTTATCCCTTGTCAAATCCAATCCCCCATGGTAACCATTTTTTTTGCAAGTTCGGCTTAGGGTCAGGGGCGGAATTTATTCCTTCCGTGATCCTTATATGGCATGAATGTCGGATGGTTGAATTGACTTAATCCAAAAGGAAGTTAAGGCTCATGGCTTACAATGCGCTGGAAATGGAAGACTGGCAGATATCGGAAGCGGCGGAAGAACATATGCCCATGCCGGATGAGTGGCGGGACCGGCTCGGGCTGGAAAAGGATGAAATTCTGCCGATGGGGCGACTGTGCAAGCTCGATTTCATGAAGATCATCAACCGTCTCAAGGATAAACCCAACGGAAAATATATCGAGGTCACGGCCGTTACCCCCACACCGCTGGGTGAGGGAAAAAGTACCACGTCCATCGGCCTGATCGAAGGGCTGGGCAAGCGGGGCATGAACGTGGGCGGGGCATTGAGACAGCCGTCCGGCGGGCCGACCATGAATGTGAAAGGAACGGCCGCAGGCGGAGGCAATGCGCTGTTGATCCCGATGACCGATTTTTCTCTGGGGCTGACCAATGATATGAACGATATCATGAATGCCCACAATCTGGCCATGGTCGCTATGACGGCCCGGATGCAGCATGAGCGAAATTACAATGACGAGCAGCTTCAGCGGCTCACCGGCATGCGCCGGCTTAATATCGATCCGACCCGGGTGGAAATGGGCTGGGTCATCGATTATTGCGCACAGGCCCTGAGAAATGTCGTTATAGGTATCGGCGGCCGCTATGACGGGTTTACCATGCAGTCCCGGTTTGATATTGCCCCGGCTTCCGAATGCATGGCAATCCTCGCGGTGGCCAAGGATCTGGCTGATCTGAGAAAGCGTCTCGATGAGATCACGGTCGCGTTTGACAAGTCCGGAAATCCCGTGACCACCGGGGATCTGGAAGTGGGCGGCGCCATGACGGCCTGGATGAGAAAGACCATCAACCCCACCCTGATGAGTACGGTCGAATACCAGCCGTGCATGGTCCATGCCGGTCCGTTTGCCAATATCGCCATCGGACAGTCCTCGATCATCGCCGATCGGATCGGGTTGAAAATGCATGACTATCATGTGACGGAAAGCGGGTTTGCCGCTGATATCGGGTTTGAAAAATTCTGGAATGTCAAATGCCGCCTGAGCGGATTGACGCCCAATGTCTCCGTGCTCACGACAACGATCCGGGCGCTCAAAATGCACGGCGGAGGCCCTGCCGTGGTTTCCGGCCTTGCCCTGCCCGAAGCCTACGTCAGGGAAGATCTGGGCCTGCTTGAAAAAGGCCTTGAAAACATGATCCATCACATCCATACCATCCGAAAATCCGGCATCAATCCGGTGGTGTGCATCAACTGCTTTCATACCGATACGCCGGATGAAATCCGGCTGGTGAAGGATGCGGCCGAATCGGCCGGCGCCCGCTGCGCCAAATCCACCCACTGGGAGCATGGCGGAGACGGGGCCCTTGAGCTGGCCGATGCAGTGATCGATGCCTGCAATGACGGAAATGATTTCAAGTTTCTGTACCCGAAAGAGATGAAACTGCGAGACCGGGTCCAGCTGATTGCCAGGGAAATCTACGGGGCCGACGGCGTTTCCTGGAGTCCGGATGCCGAGGCCAAGGCCAGAAGCCTCGAAAGCGATTCCCGATACGATGATTACGCCACCCTGATGGTAAAAACCCATCTGAGTCTGAGCCATAATCCAAAACTCAAGGGAGTCCCCAAAGGATGGATACTGCCCATTCGCGATGTGCTCGTCTATTCGGGCGCCAGGTTCCTGTGCCCCTGCACCTGGGATATCAGCCTGATGCCGGGAACCGGCTCCAACCCGGCGTTTCGAAGAGTCGATGTGAATACGGAAACAGGAAAGGTCACGGGGCTGTTTTAATCTCCTGGCACTCAAAGCTGTTTTTTTAACAGCCCCGCAATGATGATCAAGCCATTGATCAGATATAAAATGCGGACGTATTTCCCGTGGGTATCCAGCTCGACCCAGTCATGGGTCTGACGGATGAGGCGCGTTATTTTGATCAGCAGCGGGAGGGTTGCCAGGCTGATCAGGCTGATCCGCGATACGGTGCCTGATGCGGTCAGCAGGATGATGCTGCCGTATACCGCTATCCATTGAAAGATGAGTCCCCGGCAGGCCCATTTTTTGCCCAGTCGTACGGCCAGGGTGCGTTTGCCGGCGGCGGCGTCGGTTTTCATGTCCGGCAGGCTCTGATAATATAAAATCGATGCCACCATCAACCCGACCGGAATCGAGACGATTACCGGCAGCCATGACGGGTTTTCCGAAATGACCCAGCTGGTGCCCAGCACCATGACCGGACCCATGTTCACGGCCACCGATACTTCCCCCAGCCCGTGGTACCCGTAACGCACGGGAGGGGCGACATAAAATATGCTGCTGAAAAGGGCCACCGCCATCAGCGGCAGCAGGCCCCACAGATTCCAGACCGACATGGCGTAAAGCCCGATCAGACAGGCGCTCGCATAACAGCCGATCATGGCGTTTTTCACGGCGGTGAAGGACAGCGCGCCTTCCTGAATGACCCGGGAGCCCCCGATAGAGTCTCCGTCATCGGTTCCCTGCAGGTGATCGAATACGTCATTGGCCAGGTTGGTGGCCAGATGAATCAGGAAAGATCCCAGAGCGATGAAGAAAAATCGTTCCGGATGCCAGCTGCCGCACTGCTGCTTTCCGAGAATCCAGCCGATGGCCAGGGGGATGAAGGTGGCGATGTAAAATGGCGGCCTTCCGGCCTGAATCCATGCCCTGATTTTCAGTTTCAGATTTGCTTCCATCTACAGACTCTTTTCTCCAGCAGGTCAAAAGCCTCATACAGCACGATACCGATCGCAGACAGCGAAATGATGCCAACAAACATGGCCGGATAATCGGCGATACCCCATGAATCGATGATGAAAAATCCCAGTCCACGGCGGGTACCGATCGATTCGACAAAAAATAAAACTGCAACGGCAATTCCGGTTCCGACCCGAAGCGAAGTGAAAATTCCGGGCAGACTCACCGGCCATACCACATGCCGGAAATAATGCCATCGGTTTCCACCCAGTGATTGAAAAGAATAGATCATTTCTGTTTCGATCTGGCGGGCGCTGTCGCGTGTGGTAATCAGCAGCTGGAAGAAAATGATCAGGGCAATCAGCAGTATTTTGCTCATATCCCCAAGGCCGAACAGCAGCAGAAAAACCGGCAGAAAGACGATTTTGGGAATCGGATAGGTCAGATAAATTAACGGGGAAAACCACCGGTCCAGCGTCCGGCTGCTGCCCATCATCAGGCCCAGCGGAACGGCAGTGATAAATCCGCAGGCCAGGCCCCCCATGACCCGGTAGAAGCTGGCGTGGATATGGCTCCAGAACACCGGCTGTCGGATTTCCTGTCCCAGCCGGATTGTTGTGGGGATCGGACCCGGAAGCAGGGTGTTTCCGACCAGAACTGAGGCCGCGGACCACAGAGTCAGCAATACGGCGATGGTGATCAAATAACGGATGCCGGGTATTTTTTCCATTCAGTTTTTCTTTAACAGGCGCCGGATTTCGAGCACCTTATGAAAAAAATCGGGATGTTCCCGATAATCGGGTTCGCCCATCCCCGGGTTGTCAACGATGGAATGGATTCCTTTTATGCCGGGGTCCATCAAGACAATGCGCCGGCCGAGAAATATCGCTTCTTCGATATTGTGGGTGACCAGAATGAAGCTGAATCCGCGATGTTGAAACACGGACAGCAGGTGGTTCTGCAGATGCTCACGTGTGATGGCATCGAGGGCGGCAAAGGGCTCATCGAGCATCAGAAGCCTGGGATTGAGCAGCAGAGCCCTGGCCAGGGCAACGCGCTGGCGCTGGCCGCCGCTGAGCTGGTTCGGATACAGATGATCCAGACCTTCGATCCCCAGTTCCTGTTTGAGTTCTGAAAACACGGTATCCGGCACGTCGATGTCTTGAATCCTGGCGCCGAGGAGGATATTGTCCTGTGTGGTTTTCCATGGGAACAGCCCGTACTGTTGAAATACAACACCCACATCGCGGCTGGGGCCCTTGCAGACGGTTTTATCGAGCCGGATCGTACCGCCCGAGGCCGGCATCAGGCCGGAAATCATAAGCAGCAGGGTGCTTTTCCCGCAGCCGGACGGACCCACCACTGCCAGGGAATCATGCCGGGGCAGGCTCAGCGAAACATCCTTTAAAACGGTTTTGCAGGCATCGCCGTTTGAATACGTTTTGCTCAGCTGGTCGACATCGAGCAGGTTATGGGAGATAGCCATCGGAAATGATCCGTTCACAGACGCGGGTTTCATGAATCAGCTTTTTGTCGCTCAGCCATTGGTAGACATCCTGAACCTGCCGGCTGTCCGGCAGGACGATGTCCGGAATGACGGGAACCGGATACGTTTTTTCAAGGGATTTGGGAACCCGGCAATACTGGATCATGATGGATCGAACTGATTCAGGCTCCCGGTTGATGGTGTCGGCGGCTTTGGAGATGGCCGTCATAAATTTTCTGATATCATCGGGATAGGCCGTTAATACGTCGTCCCTGAACGCCAGGATAATGGCGGAGATGCTTTTTCCGGCATCATCGGCTACCACGCGGCCTCCCTTGCTGACGGCAAGGGTGAGCAAAGGCTCTGGCAGGGTGGCTGCCGGGATCTGGCCGCTGAGCAGCATCTGGAGGCGGATGGGTATTTTTTTGGCTTCGATGAGGTTGAACGAGCGGGTATCGATGCCCTGAGATTCCAGAATCCGGGTGGTGATATAGTCGATGATCGTGTTGGATGACCCGGCAATGCCCGCGGTAGCCACCTCGTGAAGCGTCCTGAGGGAAGCGCCCGGTGCCGTTACGATGCCAAACAGTCGCTGATCGCCGGTGGCATTGAAAATGGTGGCGATGATGCGGATGGGAATGCGGTTGGCATTGAGCATCATCGCGGTCATCATATCACCGAAGTAGCCGGAAATTTCTCCGGCGGTCAGGGCCACATCCTTTTCCAGGGCGGACGAAAAGGGAACCAGGGAGACGCGAATCCCCTGTTCGGTAAAGTAGCCTTTTTCAGCCGCAACAAATACGGGGAGCGCCTTCAGAACCGGCAGGGTACCGAACCGGATTTCAGGACATGAGTCGGCCAGCGCATGACCGAATCCGGTCGCCAATATGACGATACACGCAACGATGACGGACATTTTTTGATTAAATTTCATCTCGATGCCTCGCTCCTTATCTTATGCTGTTGAGTCTGTGGAAAGAGGGGCCGCTAATCCGCGTTTAAACAGATCGATCACGTGGCGAATCCATCGGTCGGATTCGTCCGGCGGACAGCCGCAGAGGTGAAGGGACGGGTCAATAAAGTCAAGGTGATGGGCCTGAACGAACCGGTCCAGAACACATTCCAGCACAAATGCACCGATTGCCGGGTCCAGATCCTTGCGGAGCTCTGCGCGCTCGATGGCCTGTCGGACCAGCGATTCGATAAATTTCAGCGATTGGCTGTGAATGTCCTTGAGGATTTCTTTTTTATAGGGAGCATCTCCGGTATAGATGATCCGGTAGTAAATTCTCGCCAGCCCCGGATACCGGTCGATGAATCCGACCCCGGCCCGCATGATTTTTTCGAGCCGGACGAAAAAGGGGTCATCCAGGGTGCTGTCCCGGACGGTCCGGAGATAATTTTTAACCTGCGCAAGCGCCATCCGGTAGACAAAGGTAAACAATCCGGTTTTGCTGTTAAAGTATTTGAACAGGGAGCCCTTGGATATGCCGGCCTGTTTGACGACCACATTCATACTGGCCGAATCATACCCCTTTTCGGCAAATTCGTGAATGGCCGCATTCAGAATCCGTTCCTGCTTGTCCGGCTCCAGATTTAAAAACAGTTTTGTTTCACTTGATTCTATTGCCATAGCTACCCCTGTTTCGAATTGATGACCAGGTGGTCATTATAGAAGAAAAAAAATATTTATCAATACCAAAAATGGCCGGTAATCCCTTATGACGATGTTCTCATAACGGATTACCGGCTCCATCGATCATATCCTGCACATACGGATTCTATTTTCGGCAGTAAACCATGATTTTGGTGGCAATTTTTGCGGCGGTATATTCGGATACCTGTGTGCCGGGTATTTTGGCAAGCTCGTTGATGTCGGCGGCGATAACGGTTTTGTGCTTTCCGACGGCATCGATCAGGTCCAGCAGCTGCCGGTAGGAAAGCCCGCCGGGCTCGGGGGTGCCGGTACCCGGGATGACGGACGGATCCAGGCCGTCCAGGTCAATGGTCATATAGATAGTTTCGGGAAGGGCTTCGATTACCCGATCGATCCATGTGCGATCGGAAGGAGTGATCGTATGGGCGTAGAACGGTGACAGGTGCCGTTTTTTGACCAGATCGGCCTCCTCGGGTGAAAAGGAGCGAATCCCGACCTGAACAATGGGGACTTTCACATCATCGAGCACCCGCCGCATCACGCAGGCATGATTGTAGCGACTCCCGTTCCATTCATTTCTCAGGTCAAGATGTGCGTCGATCTGCAGCACGCCCATATCCGGATACACCTGTGAAGCCGCCATGATCGGGCCGATGGACACCGCGTGATCCCCGCCGAGGCTCAATAGGAATTTATGCCGGGTCAGAACCTCATGCGCAGCGGTTTTCATCTGTATCACGGCTTTTTCCGGATCCGGCGGCGGTATTACCGGTTCAAGGGTATAAATGGGATAATCCCCCCAGACCGCGAGGGTCTGCTCATCGATTCGTTCCAGCTGCTCCGATGCCTCCAGAATATAATAAGGCCCCTGCTCGCTGCCGGTGCCATAGGAGGGGGCATGCTCATAACATAAAGGCAGGACCACGATGTCCGCCTCATCATAATCAATGGGCCTGACCTCATCGCCGCCAAAGGGAATAAACCGTGGAATCGTCATATATCGTTCAGCTCCTTTAAAATATAGTCAAGAGTCAATACAGTCGAGAGTCGTGAGTCGTGAGTCGTCAGCCATAAGTTTTCAGTCCTCTGCCCCCTGTCCTCAGTCCTTTGACTCAGCACTCAGTCCTTCGCTTTTCAACTTCACATCCATTTCAAGCGTTCCGTCCGGTTGCCGTTTTTTCAGCGGCGGTTTTCTCCAGATACCCCCTTCGCTGAAACAATTCCATCCCCATTTGAGCCATTTGATGACGGACATGGCCAGCCACAGGGACCAGATGAGCATCAGCATATGGTAGATCCATTGCGGCAGAGACAGCACCCAGGGACGGGGCATGATCGCATCGATTCTGTCCCGGGTCCAGTGAAGAGTGAACTCCCGGGAATTATTGCCGGCAATCTGCATGTCCGGGATGCCCAGCAGTCCCCGTTCGATGGCAAGATAAAGTCCGAACAGGGCAGCCGTTGTCCACAGGAACAAAAGGACCTGCGTGGCGTTAAAAGCAGCCCAGTGCTCGGGGGGCGGCTGCCTTTTTCGCAGGCCAAGTGCGATCAGCCACCCGACAACAATCAGGGCTACCAGGGGGCGAACCTGCGTCAGACCAAGGCCCAGAAGCAGCCAGTGATGCATTTTGAGCGGCGTGAAGGGAACCCGGCTCAGACCGGCTGCCGCGATCAGCACGACGATCAGATAACTCCAGAAC